>CAYVRH010000296.1:0-2135 GCA_964452955.1 uncultured Anaerolineaceae bacterium
TCGGGGCCATACTTAACCAAAATCAACATTCATAACCTCACATGAAAACCACATGGTCATAATTGCCAAGCCTGGCCTGCAGTTCAGCCCGGCTCAGCACCTCAGCCTGATAGCCCTCATCAAGTTCCGATACCTGGTATTTCTCCAGGCTTTCTCTTTCCACCAGTACTTTTGTATCGTATTTTCCAATGAACTTCTGGACCATCTTGATGGAGAGTAAACCGAGTTTTTGAGGTTCAGTTTCGCGAGCAAGAGTGATAGTAGCCTGGTCAATCAGCAGCACTTCCGGTTCTACTTCGTCCGCGTACATTCCAAACGCAGTCCGAAAGCCTTCATTCGGCCAGATAGTGCCCACAGGAGCCTGATAGATGACAAAAAGTATTTTTTTCATCGTTTATGCCTAAGCCATCAAGTTGATGAATCGATCGGATTTCGCCATAAGTGCAGCCAGTTCAGGTAAACCGCTGGGCTCCGCCCCTTCAATGGCATTCTCACGAAGCACACCGCGGTAGTCCATGCAGATTCCGCAAATATCCACCCGTAATCCCTTTTCGGCAATCATGGCTTTCATCCGTTCAGGGATATTCCGGTCCATGCGTATGGGCTTGACTTGGGTAAAAGTGGAGAGTACCGAATCCGCAAAGAGGAAAATACTCACATCATGGCCTTTATCAAGGCCAGCCTCTGCAATGTTTAAAGCAGTATCAAGGTCCTGATAGGAATAAGGTGGAACCATAACCTGAATAGTGATTTTTAACTTTTCCATTGTACCTAAGCCTTAAGATTGGGTTCAGGCTTGCCAAAAAGGATGCGCGTCATCAGCCAGTTGCCAAGAATGAACATGATGGTGGCAAGGATGTCGCCGATGCTTACAAAAGAGGCACCGGTAAGGAAGTGGCTGATATTGCAGCCGTCAGCAAACGAGGCACCAAATCCGGCTATAACACCGCCGACCACAGCTAGAGCATAATATTTGCCTTGCTTGGGCATGCGCCATTTGAACTCTTTGGTCACAATGGCTGCCAGGAAAGCCCCCAGGATAACTCCAAGCACGATGCCTCCTGCAAAGTTAAGTAGTGGGGGCCTATCCGCCCCATTTTGTGAAAGCATCATTGCTTGCAACAGGTTGGTCCATCCGGTGGTAATGCTCAGGCCAAACTGGCGGTTGGCGTATTTCGCGGAAAGATAATAAGTCAGCATATTTGCGAGTGTCAAGGCGAAGCCGATAAGCCACCATTGCATATTCGCGCCTTCGCGGCGTGTCGTCTTGGTAGCAAACAAATAGACAAAAATGAGCAGGGCAAAAACAAGTGCGGGAATCCAAGGGTTGACATCCAATAAGGTCGCCACCGTCGGCCCTATTTTCCCACCGTTGATCACGTCATAATAGGTGGGGTCAGCATACCCAGCCGCAAAATCGAGTTTAGCTGCCCATCGCGTGAGTGGTCTCAGCGAACCTGTGTTCGTAGCCCAGGCTGAGAGGCCGAAAACCAGCCCAGCCAGAATCGAAACCGTGTTGCCTTCGCCAATGCGATAGGTCATTCCGCTGGCACAGCCACCAGCCAATACCATCCCCATCCCAAATAGCAGCCCACCTATCAGAATGCCGCCCCAATTCGGCACGGAAGGGGAGAGTTTTATTAATCCAAACTGGGCCATGGCAGTAAAGCCAAGAGCTGAGAGCGCTACGGCAAACAAGCCTGCCTTAAACATAAAGTTATCCTTCGTCAGGTAAAGGTCACGAAAAGCTGAATTGAAACAAACCCGCCCCCGTTGGAGGACGATGCCAAACAGTATTCCGCAGAAAATCCCAACTAAAGGCCCCGTCAATGGGTTCATAATCACCTTTCAGTTATTTTACTTTGATGAGAATTCGCCAGGCACTGGGGCCGGTTTCTTCAACCAGCAGCACTTCATGCCCCATTCGCTCAACGGTAGAGGGGATGCGTTCTTTGGAAAGTGGGTAGTCGATCAAGACCTCCAAGATTTCCCCTGATTTCATCTTGGAGAGGGCACGCTTGGTGTCAACATCAGGTATCGGGCACACCTCACCGCATTCATCAATTGTTTTAGTTGGTTTGATATCCATCACTTACTCCCTGTGTGTTTTTGCTGGAGGATAACCGTCGGTTTCC
>CAYVRH010000297.1:0-1790 GCA_964452955.1 uncultured Anaerolineaceae bacterium
CTTTGCCGGCCATGGTGTAAATCAGGCCGGCATGTTCAAGCTCTTCCCAGGCACGCTTCACAGTGATCACACTGATGCGCAGTTCTTTCGCCACCGTGCGTATGGGCGGAAGGCAAGTATCGCTCGGTAGCTCTCCCTTAATGATCTGCGCGCTGATCTGATCAAAGATTTGTTGATAAATCGGGGCACCAGAAGTGTTGGAAACGACGATATCCATAGGCACTATAAGTCAATCTCTCCAAAATTTTTCGCTGCGAGCCGGTATGCCAGCCAGGTCAAAGCGGCAAACAGTGCAATCCCTACTGACAACACCGGGATTTGGCTCAGCAATGCCACAGAGGTGGTCCCGTCGAGTACCTTTGCCACCCCGGGCACCATCACCACCAGCACCTCGATAATGCCAGAAAATACAAAAGCCACAGTTAATCCCACGAGCAGGGGAATACCAATCTTGTGGCCGGTCTTGTAAAACATCGGAAAGAATATCAGGTTGAAAAGGCCGTACATCACCAGCGTGCATCCAAGAAAAGCCAGATTGGCATCAATCAATAAATTACCTGTTGGATTAATCAACACACGAATGGCAACAAAGATGGCAGCCACCAACACTTGCACGATTTCGAGAATGGTCATCGACATCACTCTGGCTTTCACCACGTCACTTTTTCTGACAGGCATCAACACCGAAAAACCGGTATCGTTCTGTGCTTTGGCATTCATAAAAATGTTTGGAAAGGCAATGAACAAAACATACATTAAAGCCACAAAATAAACCCAGTTTGGGATCAGAATCAACCCGCCAAACAGGGCGGTGAGGAAATACAACGGATGGATGACCAGTCGAAACTCTTTGTAGAGCAAGTTAATCATTTAAGCCTTCTTTCTTGGCATAATAAATCATGATATCTTCAAGGGTAGGTTCTTCGACCTCAAGATGATCAGCAAACTCAAGATCAGCTGTTCTAATCAATCCGCTGAACCCGTAAGCATGTGATTTGCTGGCAATCAACCGCGTTTGCAGTGAAGACAGCTGTTGGTTTGTGCCTTTCACCAGCCGGTAGGATTGCAGAAGATCATCCTTTGTGCGGCTTTCAAGGATGCGCCCGTTTTCGATGTAAGTGATAAAGTCGGCGCATTTCTCAAGATCACTGGTAATGTGCGTCGAGAAGAGGATGCTCCGTTCACCATCTTCAATAAACTCCTGAAAGAGCTCCAGCAAATTATCCCGCGCCACCGGGTCAAGACCGCTCGTTGGCTCATCCAGCAGCAGCAGCCTGGCGCCGTGCGAAAGCGCCAGCACCAGTGAGTATTTGATGCGCATCCCGCCCGATAGCTCCGAAGGGCGTTTATTCTCGTCCAGAGCAAATCGCCTCATGTACTGTTGATAGATTGCATCATCCCAGTTGCGGTAAAACCTCCGCACTACGGCGCTGATTGTACGGATCTTCGTCTTGGCGTAATAATCCACCCCACCAAACATAAAACCAATCTCCTGTTTGATCTCCAGCTCGTGCTGATCAAAATCCACGCCAAACATGCTGACCCTGCCCCCGTCCTTTTGCACCAGGCCAAGCATAGATTTTAACGTAGTCGTCTTGCCGGCGCCATTGCTTCCGATAAAGCCCATGATATAGCCTTGATCGAGGCTGAAAGAGATGCCCTTAAGATCGAATTGGGGGTAATGCTTGCTCAGGTTCTGTACAGATAAAATTTCCATGGATTGTGTCATTCCTTAAAACTGTATATATCGTATATACACAATATAACGCAAGGTTGAGCGGCTGTCAAGA
>CAYVRH010000297.1:1800-2127 GCA_964452955.1 uncultured Anaerolineaceae bacterium
TTAAATTAATATATTTACCGACGGCAGAATTATTCCAATAGAAAATTCACGCAATAGACAGGTAAAAATTTTGTGAGAAATGATCTTAATTGCTCACAACTTTAAACCAGGCAGCCCTGGATATCTGCCATTTATATTTTTTTCCCAGATTCTTACCTTTGACGACCTATTAAGCAGCCCTATTAGTCAGCCCAGGGTTCAGGCCTGCCCCCTTCCGCGAAAACTGGATGCAATGAATATTCCGATTAAAATCATCACCGCCCCCGCCAGCTCAAACGCTTCAGGAATTTCTTTCAGGATAAAGTAAGCCAGGATCATGGTTCCAAT
>CAYVRH010000298.1:0-2109 GCA_964452955.1 uncultured Anaerolineaceae bacterium
CAGCTCCCGGAGTACTTCGATTTCCCGCGAGGTCAGCCCCACCAGCGGGCTGGGGGAGGGGCTGTCGGCCGGGGCCACCGCGGCCTTCGGCGGGCAGCGCTGGTCGGCGCTGGTCGCGGCCAGCCATCGCCAGGGCAAGGCGCCCGAGAACCAGGGCGAGGCCGGTGGCATCGGGCTGATTGGTGGGATTGGCGGTGTGCTGTTGGCCTGGGGCGTGGGCGGGGTGATCAATACTTTTGCCAGCTCCTACTTGGCCACGCAGAACAGCGGGGGTGGAATGGGCGGTTTGGCTGGAAATATCGCGGCGGTCACGCCCTGGTGGCTGCCAATCTTCAGCCTGGTCTTTGCCACGCTGGTGGGGTTGATCTCGGGGCTTTACCCGGCTTTGAGTGCCGCCACCATGGTGCCCGTCGACGCGCTCAAGTACGAGTAAACGTTCATACGGCGTAGAGCGGCAAAATGGGAGTTCCGAAGATTCAGACCGTTCAAGAAAATCCAACAAAAAACCACCCGATTGGGTGGTTTTTAGGAATAGAAGCTTACAGAATTAAGCGGTGACGGTGGTGAGGAAGTTGCCCAGACCCATCTGCTCGATCTGACCAATGCGCTCTTCGAGCCCATCCACGTGGCCTTCTTCATCACGCAGGATTTCATCCACGAGTTCCTTAGTGCCCTGATCCTTCTCGGCCACGCAAATTTGCGTGATCTCGTTGTACATCTTCACGGCATCGGTCTCGGTGCCCAGGTCATTCTTCAGGTAAGAGGGTACATCCGTGCCGATGGTGATGGGGTTGTACTTGTTGATGATCGGGATGCCCTCAAGGAAGAGGATGCGGCCGATAAGCTTCTCGGCGTGCTTCATCTCCTGGACGGCGAGCTCTTCAGAGAACTCGTGCAACTTTTCGTAACCCCAGTTGGCGGCCATTTCGGCGTGCACAATGTACTGATTAATGGCGGTCATTTCCTCAGTTAAGGCCATATTGAGGGCGTCAATTACTTTTTTTGAACCTTTCATAGCTTTCCTTTCTTTGCCTTAGCCGTGAGCTAGCCGACGACAGTGGTGAGATAGTTTTGAAGACCCATTTGTTCAATTTGGTCCAGGCGCTCTTCAATCCCATCAACATGGGCTTCTTCATCCATCAGGATGTGGTCGATCATTTCCTTGGTGCCCTGGTCATTTTCAGTAACGCAGAGTTTTACCAGGGCGTTGTACTTGGCGATGGCCTCGAGCTCACTCTTGTGATCGTTGTTTAGGCCTTTGTCGATGAATGCGCCAATATGCACAGCGCGGACGTCGGTGACAACGGGGCTGCCTTCGAGGAAGAGGATGCGAGCGATCAATTTCTCAGCGTGCTTCATCTCCTGGATGGCGCGTTCTTCCACGTAGTGGTTGAATTTACCGTAACCCCAATCTTCGGCCATCTCAGCGTGCACCATGTATTGATTAATGGCGGCCAATTCATCGGCCAGAGCATCGTTCAATGCGTCAATAACTTTCTGACTACCTTTCATAAAATCTCCTTCTTGTAAATTTTTATATGCCAAAAACGTATAAGATGATTATACGTTGTAAAACAGAAATGGTTGTGAAGATGCTTAAAGGCCTGCGTTGACGTACTTGGCACCGGCAAGGATCATCTTCTGGACGAGGTCATATTGCTCGTTCATCAGGTCGAAGATGGAGTCTTCACCCAGCACTTCAATTTCCTGTTCCACGTCTTCGCCTTCTTCAAGGCCTTCAAGGGTATCCAGGTCTTCTTCGATGCCGCTGTAGTAGTACTCGGCCAACAGTTGCATGCGCTTGTTCGCCTGGCGGAAGAAGGTCAGGAAGCGTTTGATATCCTTTGTGTCCAGGACCACCTGTTCGTAGAGGTGCTGGATGGCCATTTCTTCTTCGGCATCCGGGTCATCCGCGATGATTTCAATTTCTTCTTTTGCCTTGGCGGATGGGGCTGCTTTGGTTGCGGGGGTTTTCTTTTGCATGAATTCTCCTTTGTGTATTATGCTCTTTAATTGTACGCCGAATAAGAGCAGAATGATGGTCTGTTCAGGCTTTGCTGATATTGTCATCCCGAACTTTATTCGTGAGGGATCTGTGTTTAATCCTTC
>CAYVRH010000299.1:0-2101 GCA_964452955.1 uncultured Anaerolineaceae bacterium
ACGGGATGTAGCTCTTCAAGTTGCGCAAATCGAGATTGTAAGAGCAGTTGAGCATACCGCAGTACGCATCGCCGCGGTCGGAAGCCAGAACACCAATGTTCTCTTCTGCCGCAGCTACGAACATCACGGGTCCGTTGAACCATTTAGCCAGCAATGTTTCGGCCGTTTCGGGCCCAAAGTTGCCCAGGAAGACCACCAGGGCATTGACGTCTTTTGAATGGACGTCCTCAACTGCTTTGAGCATGTCCTTTTCATTAGTAACGACGACTGAGCATTCGTATAGCTTTCCGTACTTCTCAGAATACTTCTCAACAACACGCTGACGGCGGGTAGTTGCCATGCTAGACGGAAAACAGTCGCGGCTTACCGCAATAATGCCCAGGTTGACATCTGGAATATTAATCACATTTCCTCCTTGAAAATATTCTCCGCAGGCGCTATTCCAAAAATCGCTGTTGGAGCCCAGCCAAGCCAACCACGAATGAGGTTAATTGCTGATTTTTGGCCTGTAATGTTCATTGGCTGCCAGTAGCGGCAGCCAATGAAATCAAAGAGGAAAACCAGTCAAGAAAATCTCATCTTGGATGACTGTAATGACCCTTAAAACTGGGTGAACTCGGGCATTTCGATGATCTTGCCGCCCTGCATAGCAGATTCATGGGCAAGAATACCGGCAACACTCCAGTTAGCTGATACCGCGGCGCTCACGTTGGATTTACGTCCTTCGAGAATGGCGCTGATGAATTCGCGAACCAGGTGTGGATGCGAGCCGCCGTGGCCGCTACCCTGGATGAAGGAAACGTGATTCTCATCGACAATGTGATTTTTCAGCGAGAAGTCAGCAATATCGGTTGGCAGCATATCGTTGGTATCAGGCACAACAACGCGTTCTGCATCTTCGAAACCGGTGAAAATGGCTGGGCCTTCTTCAACCAGTTGTTCCCATTCAAAGGAACCCTTGGACCCGTAGAAGTCAAAACTTTCGCGGTACTGGCGGATGGTATCAAAGAGGGAGCGGGTTACTTCGCCGGCTACGTCCGAATTGCCAAAGGTGACCTGCATGGATTCCACAGCAAAGGGGGAATTGTAGCGTTTTATGTATTCTTCATTGATGCGGCCAGAACCCAGGCAACGGACGGTCTTTACCGGTTTGCGCAGAATTTCTGACAGTGGGCCAAGAGCGTGGGTGGCGTAGTACATGGGAGGTAAGCCATACCAGTATTCCGGCCATCCGGGCAGGGACATATTCTGCTGGTGGGAACCGCGCAGGAATTGCAGGCGGCCAATTTTGCCCTCTTCGTAGAGCTTCTTGAAGTAAAGGAACTCGCGGGTGTAGACCGAGGTCTCCATCATCATGTAGACCTTGCCGGTTTCTTTCTCAAGGCGGACGATTTCTTCACATTCCTCAACCGTGATGGCCATTGGAACAGTGGAAGCAACGTGCTTGCCAGCCTTGAGGGCTTCGATGCTCATCCAGGCATGGTCGTTAATCTGGGTGTTGATATGCACCGCGTCGATGTCGGGGTCGTTCAGTAAATCTTTGTATTCGGTATAGCGTTTTTCGATACCGAATTGATCCGCTGCTTCATTAAGCTTCTTAGCGTCGCGCCGACAAACAGCCACACAGTTCGTTTTGTCGTACTGCTGGTAAATCGGGATAAATTCCGCTCCAAAACCGAGCCCCACAACTGCCACATTCACTTTTTTCATCTGTAATACTCCTTATTTTGATAAATGGTTACTGACCAATCAACAACTAATTAAGAAAAATGTTCTTCCTGTTCCTTCTGGTCAACATGAGCGTAATGCCGAGGAAGATGAGAAGGAAAATGCCCTTGATAATCTCTTGTGAGTAGACCAAAACGCCTACCAGGTTCATAAGGTTCTCAAGAGAAGCCATGATGAAGGCGCCAATGAAGGTTCCGTAAACGTTACCTTCGCCGCCTTTGATATTGGTACCGCCGATAATCACAGCCGCGATTGACGCGATCTGGAAGGTACCGGTGGATGTGGCATTGGAATACTGCAACCTGAATTCAAGCAGGATTGCCGCGATGCCGCAGAGGAAGCCAGCAGCTGTGTACACCAGGAATTTGATGCG
>CAYVRH010000300.1:0-2096 GCA_964452955.1 uncultured Anaerolineaceae bacterium
CTGCGCGACCCCAAAGAAGGCGCGGATATGAAGGTAGATATTGCCCTTCAGGGTCCCCTCAGCCGGGATGTTTTGCTGCGCCTTTCCGATGCTGATGCCCAGCGCCGCATCATGCGCCTTGGCCGCACTGAGCTCTGCGATACAGTTGTGGCTGGTGTGCCTTGCACAGTCTCGCGCACGGGTTATACCGGCGAGAAGATGTGCTTCGAGCTCTTCGTGCACCCGGATGATGCCCCCAAGTTCTGGGATGACATACTTGAAGCTGGCAAAGACCTGGGGGTGAAACCCTGCGGTCTTGGTGCGCGCGACTCGCTGCGCACCGAAGCTGGTTTGCCGCTTTACGGGCACGAAATGGGTGGAGACTTCAACCTGACCATCAGTGAAGCCGGCTTTGTGGCCTTTGTCAAGCTCAATACTTCCTGGTTCATCGGTCGCTCTGCATTCCGTGAGCGTGATCGCCTGCGCGAAGTCATCGTCATCCGCTTCCGCTTCAATGATAAGGGCGTGCGTATGGCTCACCATGGCGACCCGGTTCTTGATGCCAAGGGACGCATGATTGGGCGCGTTACCAGCTGCGCTGTTGACTCAGATGGCTATCTTACTGGCCAGGCAGTCGTCGAAGAAAAGTATGCTGTTGAAGGTGCGAGCATTTTCATCTTCCAAAGCGCCTCAGATAAACCTCAACGCCCACCCGCCGAACTCACCGAAGGCGACAAGGTGGCGCTGCCCAGCCCGGCAACAATCCTGCCGCGCTTTATGAAGTAAATAGAAAAACAACCAACAATAAAAGGAGAGAAATTTAATGCAAACATCTTGGGATCATCGCTTTGCGGCAAGAACGGCCGGAATGAAAAGTTCTTTCATCCGGGAATTGCTCAAAGTCACCAGTCAGACGGATGTGATTTCTTTCGGAGGAGGCTTCCCGGCAGGGGAGCTCTTCCCGATTGAAAGAACACTTGCCGCCTGCGAGAAAGTCCTCAAGGAAAATGGCCGCAGGGCCCTCCAATATGCCACAACTGAAGGTTTAGACCCCCTTCGGGACTGGATTGTTCAATTTACTGCCAAACAAGGCATCCAGGTTTCACGGGATAACGTTCTGCTCACCTCAGGCTCCCAACAAGCTTTGGATCTTTTAGGTCGCGTTTTCATCAATCGCGGCGATCGCATTCTGACTGAAAGCCCCACTTACCTGGGAGCCATTCAAGCCTGGAATGCTTATGGTGCGGTCTATGAGACTATCGATACCGATGATGACGGCTTGAAGGTTGACCAACTTGAGAATGTGATTGGTCATAATATCAAATTTCAGTATGTATTACCCAATTTCCAAAATCCGATGGGTGTTTCGCTCTCTTTGGAGCGTCGTAAAAAGTTGGTGGAAATCGCCAATCAAAGCAGCGTGCCCTTGATTGAGGATGACCCCTACGGTGCATTGCGTTTTGAAGGTGAACCAATGCCCTCGGTCGCTCAATTGGATGCCGAGTATAACGGCTGCACCAGCGGCAGGATGAGTGGCAATGTCATCTATACCAGCACCTTCTCCAAGATCCTGGCCCCCGGCTTGCGTATCGGCTGGGTAATTGCGCCGGATGAAGTGATCAAGAAGATGGTGCAAGCCAAGCAGGGTTCAGATTTGCAGAGCTCCACCTTTGACCAGTTTGTGGCCTATGAATTGGCTCAGGGCGATTGGCTGGATGAGCACATTGAGACCATCCGCCGTGTTTATAAGGAACGTCGCGATGCCATGCTGGAAGCCTTTGAGGAATTCATGCCAGTTGGTGCCAGTTGGACCAAGCCAAAAGGCGGCCTCTTCCTTTGGCTCAGGCTGCCGGAGGGTTGCGACACGGTTGAGCTCTTTAACCTTGCGCTTGAGGAAAAAGTGGTTTATGTCCCCGGGGTGCCCTTCTACCCGAACGGCGGCCCGAAGAACACGATGCGCCTGAATTTCAGCGCTTCGAACCCTGAACTCATCCGCGAAGGCGTTCGCCGTCTGGGCAATATGGCCAAACGCAGTATCGTGCAGTTGCGCTCTACCCGTCCCAGCCTCCGCACGCAGGAGTGACTGAATAAAGATTGACCGAATAAAGGTGTTTCTG
>CAYVRH010000301.1:0-2090 GCA_964452955.1 uncultured Anaerolineaceae bacterium
CGTGCGGGACGAGAAAGGTGAAATTCCAACATATTTTTCTCCCGGAGCAGAAAATCAGTTATGCAAATAACGAGCCGTTATCTAACAGCCAGCAACTAATTTTATCATTCGGCTTCGAGAATGTGGGTGATAATGTTGGAACCAGAGCCACCGATGTTTTGAGCCATCCCATAATATGGTCTGCCAACTTGTGTTGGGCCAGCTTCCCCCCTGAGCTGCAAGGTAACTTCGCACAACTGGTAGAGCCCTGTCGCGCCAACCGGGTGCCCGCGGGCTTTGAGCCCGCCCAAGGTAGCTACCGGAATATCGCTGCCATATTTGAGTTTGCCTTCGTTGGCCAGGCGCGGACCCTGGCCCCTGGGGCAGAAGCCAGCGGCCTCCAGAGAAAGTGCCGCCATGATGGAGAAAGCATCGTGATACTCAAAAACGCCAATATCTTTGGGTTGGATACCTGATTGGCGGTAAGCGGTTTGAGCAGATTTTTCGGCTGCTGAAAGCCAGATTGGGTCCGGGCGGTTCTGAATGGAAATTGTGTCAGTGGCTGCCGCTGAACCGATGACACGAATGGACCGGTGGGCTGATACCCCTGGGTTTTTGCTGATCAGAATCGCTGCGGCGCCATCGGCTATCGGGGTTGCGTCCAGTAGATTAATGGGGTCACAGATCATGGCCGCGGATGTGTAAGCCTGTAGATCGATGGGTTTACGGAAACGAGCAAACGGGTTTTGTACCGCGTTCGCATGCGCGTTAATTGAAAATGCCGCAAAATCCTCGTGATTCCAATGGTATTCGTGCATGTAACGCTGCATAATAAGCGCGTTCAGAGCGACGAAGGACAAACCCAGGCCGCCTTCCAGGTCAGCATCGGCGGCAGTGACCAATTGCGCAGTAATCTCATTCGAGGGAGAATCGGTCATTTTTTCAGCCCCAACAACCAGCGCGGAGTCCAGTTCGCCTGACGCTACGGCTTCAACGGCTGCCCTGAAGGCTGCCGCGCCGGAACCGCAAGCCGCTGCCACACCCAGCGCAGGCTTTTGGTGGAAGCCCAGCCAGTCAGCAAGCAGCGTAGCAAAATGGCCTTGCCGATTGGCAGATAAACTGAGCATGTTGCCCACAAAAAGACCCTGGGGATACCCTAAGGCAGCGTCATCCATGGCAGCCATGCCGGCAAAACCCGTAAGTTCCTTCAGTGAATGCTCCCAGGATTCTTGCACTGGAATCTGGCCAATACCATTGATGTAGACTTTGTTCATATTGCCTCGTGGCCGTAATTTATAACCGTTATACCCTATCTTTTTCTATCATAAAACCGTAGATCTGTAATCACAAAATAAATATTGCGCGTAGCCACAACTTACCTTAAATTCAGATAGTCAATAGGGGACAAGAGGACTAATGTGTTACTTCATAGTCATAACCACAAGAATGTTTGATGGACCCTTGCAAAAGCATATCCATCGCATTTCGATAATTTTTCTCGTTAAGCTGGCTAGAGATCGCGATATTCGTCAATCACGGGCATGGTTATCAGATGGAAGGCGAGAGTCTCAAGGTCTTTAGCTTTCTTCGAGTCACCTAATTCAGCCAGTATTTCTGTCAAATGTTCCTGAATCATCGTGTCTTCGTTGATGTATTTATAAGGGTCTGATTCGCCGTTAAAAATTTCCTTTAATCCCAGGTTGTCGTAGACCTCGCTGACCATGCCATAACTCCACTGGTCAGAAATCTTGAGCTCATCGGCAAGGTCTCGCCGGCCAACGGAAAAAATAATGGCCAGGCGCGAAATTTCTGATTGCCGCGCGGTCAACCCCGGGATCGGGCGGGCGCTCAGTACCATATACTTGCCAGGAAACTGATAATCGCTCTCATAACCACATTGCTGCGTTCCGGGTGTGAGCACAAGGTTACCCTCTGAAGCAAAAGTAATTGCCCAAGCCAGGGAGGTCGAAATCTCATCTTTGAGCAGGTAACCGGCAAAATTGTCGGGATTAATGCGTTTAAAGACCTTGGGTTCCGGCTTGGAGCCAACACAGAGCACACGCACGGGCTTTTTTGGATCCATTTCGCGGTCTATCTCAGCCAGAATTTCA
>CAYVRH010000302.1:0-2057 GCA_964452955.1 uncultured Anaerolineaceae bacterium
GGGCGAGGGCGAGCAATCTGCCTTTGGCCTTCCAATCGATGGGAAGTCTGCTTGCCCTATGCTCGCCAATAGTGGACGGGTAAGAGGGCACCGGTGCGATCAGTGAGAAACGACCAAGTCAAGGTGGCTTGCGTGAGGAATTTAAAGTTTTACTGGTCCGTCAGAGGCGGCTGAGGCTTCTGGCACCAGTCTGGCAGCCTGTTTTTTCCAGGACCTGCCAATATAGAGAAATACAAGCATCGCCAGAACGGCCATCAGGGATGCGCCAAAGTATGGCGCCTGCGGGTTGAAGGTATCTGCCAAAAATCCCGCACCCAGCGGACCGGTGGCCAGCGCAACATACCATGTCAGGTTGAAAACACTGAGATACTGGCCGCGTTTGGTCTCTGGAGCGATATTCGAAACGTAGGTCGTGGCCGTGGGAGCGCTGATCATTTCTCCCACTGTCATGATGGCCATTGCAAACACAAAGCCATAAATACTGTGGGCCAGGCCATATATCGCCAGGGCAACTGTGTAAAAAGCGGCACCCAGCGTAAGCATCTTTATTTCCGGATGGCGTCGAGTGACGCTCGTAACAAAAAGTTGGAAAAAGACGATCATCAGGCCATTGGTCATCGCCACCCACCCATACGATGACTGTGGAAAGCCCATCGTGATGGTCATGTAAGTGGCCAGTAATACCCAGACTGAACGGGCAGCAATTTCCTGGAATGTGTAACCCGCTAGCACCTGTGAAAAACGCTTGTCTTTGAATGAGTCAATATAGTCTTTCACTTGGGCTTTGAGAGAAACACTGGATGAGCGGTTGTCCGCCGGTAAGGACTCAGGGATGAGGAAGATGGCCATCAAACAAAAGAGGCCCAGTGCAACCGAAGCAGCGATCAACCCATAATTATAAGAAATTGCCAGCAAGCGCCCGCCGATTGCCGGGCCAATGGCAAAACCCAGGTTGCCGGCCGTGCGGTAGTAGGC
The DNA here is from genome assembly GCA_964452955.1 of uncultured Anaerolineaceae bacterium. Lineage (GTDB taxonomy): Bacteria > Chloroflexota > Anaerolineae > Anaerolineales > Anaerolineaceae > Mesolinea. The sequence continues at coordinate 976 of CAYVRH010000302.1, forward strand.
AAAAGCCTGGTGGCGCTGTTCGGCATCGAACCAGTCCGTGATGATAGCCGAAGAAGCAATCCGGTAGAGCGGGCCAAAGAAGCCGGTCAGGCACATGACGATGGCAAAGCGCAGATAGGTGTGCGCGCCGATGTAACCAAGGTATCCCAGGGAGGTGCCCAATAAACCAATCACCAAAATCCATTTGCGGCCGCGCAGGTCCAACTGCGGCCCGGTAATCACTGAGCCTATGAAAGCAGCAATCGAATTGATGGTCATCAGTGAAGTCACAATCACCATGGGCAAATTGAGCTGTGTTTTGGCGTAGGTCATTAAAAATGGCCAGATCATGCTGGTTCCAACTGTAGAAATGACCAAACCTGCCATCAACAGCCAGAATTGCATGGATTTACCCTTGGAGGGGTTTGAGGTCTTGCTGATTGTCATGGAAATTACCTGAAGAATAATTGTAAAGGCAAGTAAGCAAAATGCAGAAAATTTGCCTTTTGGCGGGATAAAAAAGTGGAAAAATTAAGGCGCAGTCAGCGGAAAGGGCGCTTCGCAATTAAAGCCCAGCGGTGCCTGAGGGGCTTCATATTTGAAAATTTCAAAATACAGTTTCACCGGCTCAGCCAGGCCCGCGTATGTGACCGTGTAGGCGTCCACAATTTCGCGCTGGGTGTTATAAAGCGGGTTCAGGCGGGAATACGAGACTTCCTCAAATCCCGGGCCGCGCAAGGTGTTCAGGTAGAGCTCCTGCCGCTGTAGCCCGTCAGCGATGTTCGTGTTGCCCACCCGGATGGGGTTGTCAGCCGTCAACCCATAGCTGGGGTCAGCAGAAATCTGGCAGCTGGCCGCCTGCAATTGATCCAGGAAGCGCAAGCTGCCGAGCAACTTCGCGTAGGCAAATTGACCACTTGTATCCCATTTAGCCTCCGCGTCAGCGCCGTAGGTAAAAGCAATCAAACTGAAACAGCGTGTATTGGGGAAGAAAGTGGCCAGCCTTCCCGTCACCGGCTGAGTATCCAACTGGCCGCTGAAGTTCAGTGACAATCCAGGCACATTGTTGGCCATCAGGGCTTGCGGCTCCCCGGCTTGGAAGC
>CAYVRH010000303.1:0-2047 GCA_964452955.1 uncultured Anaerolineaceae bacterium
GGCTTCAGAAATCGGAGGTCAGCATGACGGTTGAACCCATGAATGCCAAACCTAATCAACAGGGAAAAACTGGATTCTTTTCCAGCGTTCTCGGGAAGATCCTCCTTGGAATCGTCATCATCAGTGGAACTGCTTTTATACTTTGGTGGGGGTACAACTTCCTGAGTGCCAATAAAGCTCCACAGATCGTGCAAATTCCCATCGCCATCCTTTGGGGGGTGGGAGGTGTGGCATTACTTTACACTGTGCTTAACTGGTTGGTGGAACAACTGCCACGTAATGTGTCCAGGGTTCTGCAGCCACTTATCTTTATCGGTCCAGCCGTGTTGTTGATGGGCTGGTTTTTGGCTGTCCCAGTCATCCGTTCATTGATGACAAGCTTCAAGGATTCGCTGGGGCGGGAGAATGTCGGTTTAGCAAACTACATCTTTGCTTTCACTGACACGCGCATGCTCGAAACCTTCCGTAACAATCTGCTCTGGCTGATTTTTGGAACCTCCTTCAGCGTCGGGTTGGGACTTTTGGTAGCGACCCTGGCTGACCGAACCAAGGCGGAAGTGCTTTATAAATCGATCATTTTTACGCCAATGGCCATTTCTTTCGTCGGCGCGGGCGTGATCTGGAAATTTGTTTATACCTACAAGGGGACCGGTTACGGCGTGAATGAGATCGGCCTGATCAACGCCATCATTACCGGGCTGGGAGGGACGCCAGAACCCTGGCTGAACATGCCGCCGTGGAATAACTTCTTCCTGATCGTGATTATGATCTGGCTGCAGACCGGTTATGCAATGGTCATTCTGAGTTCAGCCATCAAAGGCGTGCCTTCAGAGCTTTTGGAAGCCGCCCGGATTGACGGATCGAGCGAATGGAAAGCTTTCTGGAGCGTGGTTGTGCCTTACATCAAAGGCACGCTGATCACGGTGACGACTACCATCGTCATTTTCAGCTTGAAAACCTTTGATATTGTGCGGGTAATGACCGGTGGTAATAACCAGACCAACGTGATTGCCAACGAGTTCTACCTGCAATCCTTCACTTATAACCACGCAGGAAGGGCATCGGCGATTGCCGTGGTGCTCTTAATCCTGGTTTTGCCGGTGATTGTGAATAATCTGCGTGAGTTCAACCGCGGAAGGAAGGGGTTCTGATGGCTGGGAAAAGTTATAAGGCCCAAAAAGGCCGCGCAAGTTTTCTGACCAATCTGATCCTGGTAATTATCTGTGTGATCTGGTTGGTGCCGATCATCGGCATCCTGATTACCTCTTTCCGCCCGAGTTCAGACATCTTCAAGTCCGGATGGTGGACGGTCTTCCCGCATAAAGAGATGGTGCAGAGTGACGAGATCCTGCTATCTAAAGAAGTGGACGTAAGCGGGCCAATCACCATTGACGGCGTAACGCATACCTTTGAAGAATGGCGGCAAGGCGTAGAAATGCCCGACGGCCGTTACCTGCAATGGTTTGGCAACCGTCGTACCCGCAAACTGACTGTCTCGCAGGAAGAGTGGGTCGGTTTTGCTAAAGAGTTCACGTTTAAGAACTATGAAGATGTGCTGACCGGAAAAACCATCACCTATACGGATGGCAACGGTCAAACCATCGAACGTAAAGGTAATGACCTCAGCCGGGCCTTCCTCAACTCGTTGGCGGTGGCCATCCCGGCTACCATCATACCCATCCTGATCGCCGCCTTTGCCGCATTCGGGTTTGCCTGGCTGAACTTCCCCGGCAGGAATATCATTTTCTCTGTGGTGGTAGCGCTATTGGTGGTACCACTGCAGATCGCGCTGATACCTATCCTGCAGGATTACGTCAAGCTGGGTTTGAACGGCACCTTCCTGGGCATCTGGCTGGCGCATACCGGCTTTGGTCTGCCGTTGGCTACCTATTTGCTGTTCAACTATATCAGCACCCTGCCGCGTGAGCTGCTCGAATCAGCCTACATCGATGGCGCATCCAACTTCACCATCTTCGTGCGCATGATCTTCCCACTGTCGGTGCCCGCGCTGGCTAGTTTTGCCATTTTCCAGTTCCTCTGGGTCTGG
>CAYVRH010000304.1:0-2033 GCA_964452955.1 uncultured Anaerolineaceae bacterium
ACCAGGGTAACATTGCCAATCTTTATTTGTGTATCCATAAACCCTGGACGTAAAAATGCTTTTGGACGTCCTCCAAAAATGACAATGGCAAGATTCTCAAGCAAGAAAGAGACCGCTACAGCCGCCGCAAATAAATTGATCCGGGCGTAGCTGCGCAACGGTTTGTAAGCAGCCCGCTCGATAACGACACCGACCAGAGTGGTCAGAACAATTGCTAGTATAAAAGATACCCACCAGGGCAAACGAAAAATGGCGACGCCATAGAATACCCAGTAAGCACCGAGCATAACCAAATCTCCATGGGCAAAGTTGATCAGGCGCAAAATGCCATACACCATCGTATACCCGATGGCAATCATGGCATAAAGAGCACCCAAGGAGACACCATTCACGAGATTTTGTAATAAGGCTTCAAAGGTCATGGTTTTTCCCTGACTTGGCTAAGTGCCAATAAGACGAGTATATAAGGGCGTCTGGGTTCCCAGACGCCCTTTGTTTCAAAAAGAGATTAAGGTTTGACGGTTGTTAAGTAGGTGAAAGCGCCATTTTTGACCTGCAGCACAACGGCATCTTTGACGGCATCACCGGTCGCGTTAATGGTAATGGATCCGGTTACACCAGGATAATCCTTGGTCGCAGCAATTTGGTCGCGAATGGCCTTCGGATCAAAGGAATTGGCACGTTTGATAGCGTCAATGGCAAGGCTAAAGGCATCGTAACCCAGCGCGGCAAAAGTGTTGGGTGTTTGATTGAATTTGGCTTTGTACGCATCAACAAATGCTTTTGAGGTTGGTGTAGCGGTGGCGTCAGCGGAATAGTGCGAGCTAATCACTGCACCTTCAGCGGCTGCTCCGGCAATCTGGCCAAGTTCAGGAGCTTCCCAGCCATCTCGCGGGCTTGTTTCATCAGAAGGGCGGCATCGCCATAGTATCCTGGAGCGTAAATTGCCTCAGCGTCTTTAATCGCACCAAGTTGGGCTGTAAAGTCCTGATCGCCATCTTGATAGGATGTTTCGGCGACGATGCCATCTTCATTACCATAGAGTTCCTTCCAGGAAGTTCGGAAGAAGGCGGAAAGACCAACTGAATAGTCCTGGGAGATATTTTTGATGATGGCAACTTTCTTGATGCCATTCTCAAAGGCGTATTTTGCCATCACACGGCCTTGGAAGGGGTCGATGAAGCAAACGCGGAAATAATATTTTTTGCCTTCAGTTACCAGGGGGTTGGTGGGGGAGTCGCCGATGACCGGGATCCCAGCTTTTTCAGATACTTCACCGCCAGCCATGGAGTTTGAGGAGCCATAACTGCCGATGACTACGATCGCCTTTTCCTGTTGGATGAGGCGAGTCATCGCTGTGGCTGATTCGGTCTTATCAGAACGGTTGTCAACGAGAACAACCTTGACTGGCACACCAAGCACTTCTTTGTTCTGCTCAGCCGCAAGCTGGATACCCTCGTAAGTCTGGGCTCCGCCGGCAGCCTGAGCGCCTGTCATGGGCTCATAAACGCCAATTACTACTTCCGCGGGCTTTTGGGCAGCAGGTGCCTGGGTTGCGGCTGGTGGTGTGGTGCAGCCGACGATCAGCCCGGCAAGCAATATCACGACGCACGCCACGAGGTAAAACTTGGACAACTTCATAATTCTCTCCTTTTCAATTGTTTGGGGGTTGGGTGAGGCGTGGCAAATTGACATGGGTTTCAAGAATTTCTTGTTATCCAACATGTCACCTCCTTTGTATCAAAAGCAAATGCCACAAAAAAAGTATAGCACCAAGCAGAAAGTTCTGTTAATAGGATTACAAAAATGATTATCTATGTAACAAAAAATGCAAACGCTTATCTTAAGCAAGCGCTTGACGATAAATCCCTTTCACCTGATTTACTGTAGATTGAGTTGGCTTACCCACCGATACCAAGCAAATTCCTTACAAGTAAACCAATAGCAAAGCTTAAAGTTGCCACGCCCAGGCTTATGGCCGCCATGGTGCCAAAGCGTTTAAGGAAGCTCTCGTTATTCACCACTGCGCTATA
>CAYVRH010000305.1:0-2031 GCA_964452955.1 uncultured Anaerolineaceae bacterium
GAAAAATCGGTTGAAGAAATTCAAGAACTGATGATCCGTTATGGTTTTGAAGGTTTTCCGGTGGTGGAGAACGGCCAAGTAGTTGGCCTTGTTAACCGCCGTTCCGTGGACCGTGCGATTGCCCATAAGCTCTCTACTGATGCCCGGTCGTTAATGAACGCCGGCCATGTTAGTATTGAAACCACAGCCAGATTAAATGAATTGAAGGATTTGATGACCGAAAGCGGTTGGGGGCAAATCCCAGTTACTGAGGGTGGCCGGATTGTGGGCATCGTTACCCGTACAGACCTGATGAATGCGGCCAGGGAAAAAGAAGTTGGCCACGAGCAGCTCAATTTGACAAAAATGCTTGAAGAGGGCTTGCCATCTTCCCACCTGGCATTGCTCAAGTTGTTGGCTGATGAAGCTAAAGAGATGGACTTGCCAATTTATATAGTGGGCGGGTTCGTTAGGGACTTGATCCTCCGCCAGGCAAGCCTGGATTTTGATGTGGTTGTGGAAGGTGACGCGATCGCGTTTGGCCGGCAACTGGCGAGGAAATTTGGCGGCCGCGTGGTCAAGCATGAGACCTTTGGTACCGCAAAATGGTCACTAACGGATGTAAAAGGATATTTCTATGATCAACTTGGAAAGAGTGGCGTTTTTACCCGTGAAGACTTGCCCGTGACCATTGACCTGATCAGCGCGCGTAACGAATACTACACCCAACCAGCCGCGCTTCCCACGGTGCAACCAGCTGATATCAAGTTGGACTTGCGGCGTAGGGATTTCACCATTAATACCCTGGCGGTTCGCCTGGATGGTGAACATTTTGGAGAGTTCCAGGACTACTGGGGGGGATATGAAGATCTAAACGACGGCCTGATCAGAGTCTTGCACACACTTTCTTTCGTGGACGATGCTACCCGCATTTTGCGGGCAGTGCGCTTCGCGGCACGTTTCGGTTTTGAGATAGAGACACGCACACTGGAATTACTCAAAGAAGGACGCAGACACCTGCGTGATATCACCCCTGCGCGCTTGCGTAACGAATTGGATTTGATTTTTACCGAAGCCAGACCTGCTGCCATCCTGGCCCGCTTGCACCAGTTGGGTGCACTGGAGGCTATTCACCCCGGCCTGGGCTTTAGCCCTGAGGCAGAGGACGCGCTTGGCAATTTGAACCACGATGCTCCGTCCCCGGAATGGCAAGTTAGAGTGCCAGCTTCCAACCACTTGAGCTTGCGGCAGACTTTAGGATACATTTTATGGTTGGGCAACCTCAAGCAAACGAACCTTTATGCCTTCCATGCCATCCTCAATCTGCCCGGCTGGCTGGAAGCAGCCATTCAGGCTTACAGGGATTTGAACCATGACTCTGAAAACCTGCTAAATTCCAAGCCAAGCCAGGTAACCAGCCACTTGGACTCTGTGCCCACATTGGCAATTTACGCTGTCTTTCTTTCCAGTAAGAACCCCGCATTAACAGAATTGCTCAAGCAATATACCCTTGAGTATCGGCAAGTTCGGCCCCACATCGGGGGTAAAGCCCTGATTGCTGCTGGCTTAGCCCCATCCATCGATTTTTCAAATATCCTGAAGAAACTACGCGACGCCCGCCTGGATGGTGAAATCCAAACCGATGCTGAAGAAGAGGCCTTCTTCCAGGCATTACTTAAGAAAAATGAATCCCACTGAAAACGCAGAATTCACAACCTCCTCCGGGGAGAAAATCCAGCTTAGGCTGCTTGAAGAAGCGGATCTGCCTGAGCTTGAGTGGGAAGGGCGCTACAGCCACTTCCGTAAGCTTTACCAGCAGCATTACAAGAACTATCTCACCGGTTCAACGTTCATCTGGGTGGCCACGGACCCGGTCGGCAAGGTTATTGGCCAGGTATTTGTGCTGCTTTACTCCAAGGATAAGGAAATTGCGGATGGCAAGAAACGGGCATACCTTTTCTCATTTCGTATTCGCGACGAGTGGCGTGGGCAGGGCATTGGCAGTTTCATGATGGAATTCGTCGAAGATTTTCTGCGCCAAAAGGGTTTTTC
>CAYVRH010000306.1:0-2029 GCA_964452955.1 uncultured Anaerolineaceae bacterium
AGGAGAGATTCGGTTTTTTCCAATTTCGCGCTGGACTTTCGCAAAAAACCTCATTGTCCTTCAAGTTAAATAAATATCTACTGATGATTATATAGCGCCTGCACCTATATGGAAAATTATACGGGGAATTCTGAAATTGTCAGGTCTGATTTTTTATTATACAAACAAGATTTCGTCTCAATGAACTGACTTCCGCCATGCCAAACCGCTTTGTTTGGGCCAGTGCTGGTGATGATTGAAGGTACAAGGCGCTATTGGCTAGCTCGAGTACAAAAAAGGCACCAAGTTGCATCCCACAACTTGGTGCCTTCGCGAATATTAAGGTTGGATTGAGAGGGTCTAGGTGCCCGGGGTGCTACAGGTTTCGATATCGCCTAACTTCAAGCCATCAATCAGGGCGGCCTCACGCTGGGCGGAAGAGCCATGCGTCCAGGATTCCGGAGAAACATAACCCTGCATCTGCTTCTGGATGCGATCATCGCCAATCGAAGCCGCTGCGTTCAAAGCCGATCTGAGGTCGTCTTCAGTAATCTGTTCGATATACCCGGTAGACATGGCATTGTGCATCCAAACCCCGGCCAGACAATCCGCCTGCAGCTCAATCATCACCGCTTCGCTTTGCGGCCCGGTGTTGGAATAGCCAGCCGTGTTCAGCACACCCAGAAGGTGCTGCACATGGTGGCCGTATTCATGCGCCAGCACGTAGGCCTCCGCAAAACGCCCTCCTTGCGCGCCAAACTTGTTCTTGAGGTCATCAAAGAAGGTCAGATCCAGGTAGACGCTCTGATCACTCGGGCAGTAGAAGGGCCCTGAAGCCGATGAGGCGTATCCACAGGCGGCTTGTGTTGAGCCTGAAAACAAAATGGTCTGCGACTGGGTATATTCAGCGCCGTGTTTTTCAAATTCGTCCGCCCAGAAGGCCTGGAAGCTGTTGACGTAGCCCACGATGGCGCATTCCTGGCTTTGATTCGCGTCCGCGCCAGTTTTGCAGGTGGTGCTCAGATCCGCGTAACTCGTGTTATTGGTTTCAGGAACTTGCGCAGCCCCGCCCAGCAACCCTGTCAGGTCGCCCGGGTTGACGCCCAGCAACATGGCTACCACGAAGACCACCAAGCCAAGCCCCCCACCAACAGCCACACCCCTACCCGTGCTGCGCCCGCGGCGGTCCTGCACCTGTGTGGGGTCCAAACGAGAATTCTTATTAAACGACATAACCTCTCCTTAATCCGTAGAATCATTGTTCTGTGATATTTTTTTACAGCCGGAACAGACTCCGTTGCTGCTTGCTGATTCCACGTCGTATCTATTAATTTTAATCGATTAATTTACTCTGCACAGCGGCATATAACGCATGCACGGCCACATTACGTCCGCGAGGTCACCATAAAGCAGAAAACCACTTTAAGAAATTATGTGAATAGGTAGAGAATCAACATTCCCGATTTCGCAATCTGATATTTGCCTGAACAAATCATTCCTGGTTGTCATATTTGCCAGCGACAAAAAAGCATCACTGCCACTTGGGAGCTTGCTTCTGACTAAGGGTCATCAATCAAATTGCTGAGACTGTAGCTTGGGTTCTTCGCTTTTATCACCCTTGCCCGTAATACGCATCTTTGCCATGTTTCCTGAGATAGTGCTTATCCAGCAGCTCTTTCTGCATCAGCCCGAGTTCAGGGTTTAACTGCAGTGCGTGGTATTGCATGAAAGCCACTTCCTCCAACACAATCGCCGTCTCAACTGCTTTTGCGGGGGTTCCGCCCCAGCAGAAAGCGCCATGGCTCTTGAAAAGTACCGCTGGCACCGCATCCGGATCCAGGGCTCTGAAGGTCTCAACAATTACCTTGCCCGTTTCTTTTTCATAATTGCCGGCTATCTCAGCCTCCGTCATCCGCCGCGTGCAGGGTATGCTGCCATGGAAATAATCCGCATGGGTCGTGCCCGTTGCTTCAATAGGTTTGCCAGCCTGGGCAAAACTCGTCGCCCAGCGGCTATGGGTGTGTACGACCCCGCCAATATTCTGAAAGGC
>CAYVRH010000307.1:0-2020 GCA_964452955.1 uncultured Anaerolineaceae bacterium
ACAAGCCAACACGGTCGAGCACCTCAATTGGGGTCTGGTTGTAAAGCGCGCGAACTTGACGCATTTCTCCCTTGGATTCAGCCGCGTGGGTAGCAAAAATCAGGTTTCTTTCAGTCTTGATACGGGCAATCTCTTCCAACATAGGTAGACTGGCAGTGTAGGTTGAGTGTGCCTGAACGCAAGGGTGCACAAGCGGATAGCTCTTGACCATGTCCAGCATTTCAAGCGCGGCTTCATAATAAACGTTCTTACGTTGTTCAAAACCGGGAATGACCGCAAAACTGGGTCCATTGAACAACCTAAAACCGGCTTCGGAGGTTGTCTGGCAGACGGTTGGAAATTGGAAGTACATATCTGCCGCCGCTGTGGTGCCGGAACGGAGCATCTCGACCATGGCAAGTTCAACACCCGCCTGCACGTTTTCGGGTGAGACGGTTTGGGCTTCCACCTTCCAGATTTTGGCCAGCCAGCCCTCAAGAGCCAGGTCATACACAAATCCACGGAAGAGGGTCATGGCGATATGGCCGTGGGTATTAATCAGGCCGGGCATAAGTACCTTGCCAGGCATCTCCAGTTTTTCAGTTGCTTCAATGGTATCGGGTAGTTCGGCACGGGAGCCCACCCAAACAATCTTCTCACCGCGAATTCCCAAAGCGCCATCTTCGATAATTCGGCGTTGGGGATCCATGGTCAAAAGAGTGGCTCCGCAAATCAGTGTATCAAAACGCTCAATCTGTTTATCCATATGGGCTCCTTTTAAGGAAAAGGTGAGACCTGGATTGGACCTCACCTTTTCCAATTTTAGCTGTGACTAGAAATTATTCTTCGTCCACTTCTTCGACGAACTGTTCGCGGCCTGAGAGCATCAGGCTGGCAACAATGATGAGCGCCAGGAAGGGCAGTACAGCCAGCCAGACAGCAGTCTGACCCTGTTCACCGGTGAAGCCCAAGAGGGTTTGGCCGGAAACGCCCGTGGCAACCAACACACCAATAATCAAGCCACCCAGGGCACCAACAATCATCAAGATGGCGCCAAGACCCTTGCCGAAACCAGGGGCGACGTCTTCTTTTTTCATGATGTCAGTCCATACCAGGCCCCAGCGTTTGACACGTGGGTAAAGCAGGGTGAGCAGGATGGGTCCGAGCACCACAGCCGCAGCAAAGTTGTTGAGGGTAATGGTGATGGAGAGGAAGGCGAAGGGTACGATCTTGGCCAGGTCGAGGTACCAGGCGATGATGATACCGCAGGCGGCTGAAGCAACCAGGGCAACGATTTCGAAGGCCAGCAATTTCTTGCCTGAATTGGTGCGCTGGGACATATCGCTAGCTGGAACCAGGCCAAAGACGGAACCGAAGAGTTTGTAGGGGATAAAGCCAAGGAAGAAGTTGCCGAAGAAACCAAAGATGGAACCAATTCCGAGGGTGCCGCCGAAGAGGTCGCCAATGAAGTTGCCAATGGCGGCGCCCCAAGCGCCAGCAGGCCCAAAGAGCAGGCTGAAGACGGGCGGGAAGACGTTCGCAGGGCGAACTTCGGTAATGCCGGGGACGATCGGGATGCCAGCCTTGAAAACGATCAAGAAGGCGGCATAGATAGCGGCAGAAAGCGCTACCAGGATGATCATCCGGGTGTACTTCCACATGCTGAATACTTCTTTCATTTGATAGCTCCTTTAATAATTGTATTGTTGAAAAAAAGTTTCAAAAGAATGCACAAAACTAGAAATTAGCTCTTGCTTCCCGCTTATCCTCCTTTCGGGGCGGTCTCTCCCCGCTCAATGGGCGGATGAGAAATCATGGCCGCGCTTTCACAGCGGCAGGTATATTGGATATCTGTCGATAAGGTCTTAAGGAATAAATCCGTCAGGCGACTGTTGAGGTCGCCACGGTCTCCTTCAACGATGGTCATGGTCTCTTCGATGCCAGTAGCCCAATTAATGGAGAGGGCAACCGCCGCAAAATGAAGGCCAAGCTCTTTGGCAAGCACTACCTCAGGTACGCAGGTCATGCCAACTACATCCCC
>CAYVRH010000308.1:0-2006 GCA_964452955.1 uncultured Anaerolineaceae bacterium
TCTATTAACTGTGGAAAAACCCGGCCGTTACGTAGGCGGAGAGCACAATCAGATCAAAAAAAACTGGAACTCAGTTAAGACCCATGTCGCTTTGATCTTTCCAGATATCTACGATCTTGGTCAACCCAACCTGGGTTTAGCAATTCTTTACGATTTGCTAAACCAGCGCGAAGATCTGGCAGCTGAACGAGCATTTGCGCCTTGGGTGGATATGGAAGCCAAACTGCGGGAAACCGGGCAGTTGCTATTCTCATTGGAAAGCAAGAAGCCTTTGAAAGAATTCGATATTTTAGGCTTCACCCTGCCATACGAGTCCATTTACACCAACGTGCTCAACATCCTGAACCTCTCCGGATTGCCGCTTTTGAGCTCTGAACGCGATGAAACACATCCCCTGGTGATTGCCGGCGGACAGGCAGCCTTCAATCCTGAGCCGATGCACGCATTTATGGATGCCTTTGTGATTGGTGAAGGTGAAGAGATCATCCTTGAGATTGTTGATTGCTACCAGGCTTGGAAGGCAACCGGAACCTCAAAAAGGGACCTTTTTGAAAGATTGGCAGAAATCAGAGGGGTTTACGTGCCTTCGTTCTACAAGGTGGATTACAAGGCAGACGGCACGATAGCGTCGTTTTCTTCTACGAGCGCTCGAGCACCCTCCAAGATTATCAAACGGATCGTCGCCAAACTTCCCCCGCCACCTGGAAGGCCAATCGTTCCAAATGTGGAAATTGTGCATGACCGCATCGCCATTGAGATTATGCGCGGCTGTACGCGCGGATGCCGTTTTTGCCACGCTGGAATAGTTAATCGGCCGGTGCGCGAAAGACCCGTGGCAGAGGTTTTGGACGCGATGGAAAGCTCTTTGAAAGCTACTGGTTATGAAGAAGTGGGTTTGCTCTCCCTTTCTTCTTCAGACTACACCCAGATCCTGGACCTTACCGAGCAGGTGCAGCAGCGTTTTGGAAATTCACAGATTCAGGTCAGTCTGCCCTCACTTCGAATTGCCTCTTTTTCAGTGAACTTAATGGAAAACCTGCAAGCCCTTAAGCCATCTGGCGGTTTCACACTGGCGCCTGAAGCAGCGACTGAACGGATGCGGGCTGTTATCAATAAATCTCTTGATGAAGCAGAATTATTGGAGACTGTGCGTACCATCTTTGAGCACGGCTGGTTGAGCATTAAGCTCTATTTCATGATCGGCTTGCCAACAGAGACCATGGAAGATGTCGAAGCGATTATGGATCTATCAAAGAAAATCCTGCGTATTGGTAAAAGCATCAAAGGTAATCGCGTGCGGGTGAGCCTGGGGATTGGCAGCCTGATCCCAAAACCGCATACACCCTTTCAGTGGTTCCCAGTGGAGCAAAGCAGCCTTCTACAGGAAAAACTGGATTTTCTGCGCACTGCTGGTTTCAAATCTGGTATCAAAGTCAGTTACAACAAACCAGATGAGACCATCCTCGAAGCCTGGTTATCACGGGGGGATCGCAGAGTTTCTGAGGTCATCCTGAAAGCCTGGCAGAACGGTGCCAAGTTTGACGCCTGGAATGAACGTTTCAACAAGCAAGCCTGGCTGGATGCCTTTACCAGCTCGAGTCTAGACCCTGATTTCTACACCTATCGTGCCCGTACCGAGGAAGAGATTTTACCCTGGGACCATATATCAACAGGGGTTAATAAATCTCATTTACTCAGGGAATGGAAGTTAAGTCAGGAAGGCCGTACTCGGGATGACTGCCGGGGGCAATGCTATCGCTGTGGAATCCTCGATTATTACCAAGATATTCGGCCAGATCTTCAGGATTATTATTGGGGTTGCCCAGCATGAACGACACGCCTACACGCATCCGAGTTAAATTTACAAAGGTCGATGATCTGCGCTTTACCGGCCATATTGATTTGCAACGTCTATTCGAACGGGCGCTCAGACGCTCTGGCCTTCCCATCCGATACAGTCAGGGCTTCAGCCCCAAAGTCAGGTTAAACCTGGCTTCTGCCCTGCC
>CAYVRH010000309.1:0-1989 GCA_964452955.1 uncultured Anaerolineaceae bacterium
GAAAAAGCCCGCCAGGAATGGTTTGAACTGGACGATCCCCAGGATATTCCTTTCAGCTCCTGGGTGGATTTGTATTTTAAAGTTGTCTATACGGCAGCCAACGCACTGGCAGTTTTGGGCGGCCCCGCCCTGACAAACAGACGCTTTTTGCTCGATTTTCCTGGTCGGGTAGAAGCCTTTGGTCAGCTTAACCTGGCCGGGGATCTTAATCGCCTGGTGAGTGGAGATTTTGGCAAAGCTGATATTTACAAAAAATGGCGTCCGCTTTGGGAAGAAGTATTTGACACTGTCAGCAAAGCCCCATATTGCCCACCCAATCTGGTTCCAGCTCGCAAGGCTTATTTTTTTGCAGCTGCGGACGCGATTGCCGACAGCGGAAGCACGCATGCCGCATTCTGGCCGATGCTTGAAAGCTGGCGCGGGGCTATCCAGGTGCTGGCTGGCGAAGCAAACTACGAGGCAGATTGGCATCAATTTCTGGCTGATCTCGGCATCCGTCCGGAAACAAAAGCCCACTGTTCCTCCCGATTGGATGCATTTATTGACGCCGGAGAAACTGTGCTTGCTGATTGGAAAGCGCGTTACGGGCTTTAATTTCTGTTGATAAACAAGCTTAACCTGTGGAAAAAGAAGCTTCTGATTGGGGATAAGTGGTCAGGAAAATTCCTAATTCTTTTGATACTTTGTGGATAAGTTGGCGGCTTTCTGCCTTTTTACGGCGTTCTCCACGTATCAGGGTATAAGTCAGATTTTTTCCAGAACCGGTTGTGGACAAGAGAAATTTAAGGTTTCCCTAAGAAAAGGGACTGCTGTCGTATCTGGACGAGGAATATGAACTGTGTTTTATCACCGTCATCCTTGAGATTGTTCCCAAGTTCGAACTATCCACATTTCCACAGACTCTATGATGATGACGATTCTTAATTAAGAAATATAAAGAGAATAAGATTTGCTTAAATATGTAGCTCTGTGCGGCCGGTCAGTTTATCTTTAACTGCATTGACCACAAGATCAATATGTTCCTGGCGGGTAACCAAATCAAGATTATCCGTGGAAATGATCAATACAGGGCATTGATTAACATGCGCGATCCAGGATTCGTAGAGTCCATTCAGCCGAGTCAGGTAATCCTGCGGAATATCAGCTTCAAAATCTCTTCCACGGTGGGCTATGCGTTGCGCCAGCACGGGTACGGAGGTCTTTAGATAAATAATCATGTCAGGCGGTGGAAGAAGGGTAACCAAAATTTGATAAAGGTCCTGATAAACACCAAAATCACGCTCACTGATATCGCCTTGTAGAAAGAGGTTCCTGGCAAATATTTCCGCGTCTTCATAAACGCTACGGTCCTGGATAACCGAACCGGGCGCGTCGAGGAGTTGCCGGTGGATGCGTAATCTACGTGTAAGGTAAAAAAGTTGTGACTGAAAGGCCCATCTTTTCATATCGTCGTAAAAATCGGCCAAATAAGGATTTTCACTGACGGGCTCAAAGAAGGGTGTGAGTTGAAGTTCTTTGCTGAGTAATTCCACGAGGGTGCTTTTACCAGCGCCGATATTGCCTGCAACTACGATAAATTTGTCCATAATCCCTCCGGGAATTTGATTTTAACACAGAGAGGTGTTTGAAGAATCACAGATCCGGGGGCTGATGATCCAGCATAAATGATTTGCTTAGCAAGAAGTGCTTTGAAAGCATTATCTTTGTATGAGGTCGTGGTTTTGTTAAAACAGATTCTCTCTATATAATAAAAATAGATCAATCAATTTTTAAAGGAGTAAAAATGGACTTTCTTTGGAGAATAATCGTTGGTGGTGTTGCTGGTTGGCTTGCCAGTATGGTCGTCAAGTCAGTGAAAGTGAGCCTGCTCGGCGCAATTATTGCCGGTATTATCGGTGGCGTCGTCGGTGGTTTCGTTTTTGATCTGCTGAAGATATCGACTGGTAGCAACCTAATTGGCCAGATTTTGGTACCCTTTGTGGGTGCTGT
>CAYVRH010000310.1:0-1986 GCA_964452955.1 uncultured Anaerolineaceae bacterium
CCAGGGGGGTGGTGATAGCTACAGTGAGAAGCATGCCGGGGAAACCGGTAAAGCCCCAGTAAACTGTGCAGAAGAGGGCGATCTGGGCCGCGATGGCACCGATGACGATACTGAAGTTGAGGCCCATACCCGCAAGCACCGGGATGATAAGCGCCAAAACAGTGAAGGTGTTGCGGCCGATACGCGAGAAAATACCATCGACTACAAAGAAGAGGGGACTTTCTGAAACCAGGGTTGCCCCAATACAGAGGGCAGCAAAGATAATGAAGACTTTGTTGTCAAATACCCAATTTTTTAATTTTTCCGACCAGGCATTCTGTTTCATTGATTGCCTCCTTTCGTCTTGGAAAGGGCGTAAAGGATGATGCCATTGGAGATAATGATGCGCACGACCTCTGGCAAGGTGCCCACCTTAAGGGCGGCATTGACCACCGGCAGGGCAACCGCCAGGATGCCTTCGAATAGCAGCGTACCGATGATGACATGCAAAATGCTAGCCCGTTTCACCGTTGCGCCACCGATCAAAATGGAGGCCACGCAGGCAAAGCTCATCATCAGCGGGGCGTTGTAAAGTTGAACAAACCCGTAGGTCTGGGCATACATGATAATGCCAACCGCGCCAAGCACGGTTGAGGCCGCGGTGCCGATGATGCGCATGGTATCCACATGGATACCGCTTGAAGTGGTGAACAATTGATTTTCACCGGCAGCGCTGACGGCGATACCTTGCTTGCTATGCAAGAAAAGCCAGACCACGAAGCAGAAGAAAATGAACACCAAGATCAGACCAATCGGAATCACCACATCACCGGCTTTGATAGCCAACCATTGCAGCCAGGCAGGTTGGGTGTTACGCACCACATCAGGGTCGCTCAGCAAGCCACCAAAACTGCTCGCCAAACTGGCTGTGTTACGTAAGCCACTGCCCTGCAAAGGCCAGCTAAGTTCTCCATTTTTGAACTTAAACGATAGCCAAACGATGTTCATCAGGGCAATGGAAGAAAAACCGACATAGGTGGACACGGTCATTTCAGAGCCCTTCACCTTGTTCAGCAACATGCCGTACAACGCACCGATGACCAGCGAGAGCAAAATACCAATTCCGAGGGCTACAAGCAAAGTTAGCCATGCAGAGCCAGCACCTAGTTTTGTGATCCAGTCTGCCCGGAAGGCGATTTCAAGTGAGATTACCATGCCAAGCAGGCCAGCGACAATACCCAGCGAAACACCGAAGTTAAGGCCAATACCGCTTTGAATACCGGGGATCATGGCTAAGACAAGAATGGAGAACATCATCCAGCGGCGAATGATATCGCTGAGGATCATACCTGAGTTCAAGCCTAAAGCCAGGGCAGAACCAATCAGAAAGATAAAGAAGAGGCCAATAATCAGACGCGGAAGGCCAATCTTATCCACAAAAGCTTTCCACTTTTTCATGCCAACACCTCCTCTTTTACTCCAGACATTGCCAGACCAAAAGCGGCATCGGAATCGGTTGGCTTCATGATCCTGAAGATATTGCCTTCTGAGACAATGGCGATGCGGTCGCAGAGTGAGCGCAATTCCACCAGTTCAGAACTGATCATGATGACCGTAACACCCAGGTCACGGTTGATTTTGGCAATGTAATCCAAAACCAACTTTTTGGCACCAATATCGATGCCACGGGTTGGTTCCGCAACCACCAGTATTTCCGGCACCATGGTCAATGCACGGGCCAGACAGACCTTTTGCTGATTTCCACCGGAAAGACTGCCAGCCGTTTGCTGCGGTCCCGTGCAGCGGATATCCAATGTACGGATCATTTCTTTGGCATGAGCATTGGATTTTCTCTCATCAATAATCTTGAAGAGGCCCAAATTTCTCAAGTAATTGTCATTGATTTGCATGGCAGAAAAAACGATATTGCGTTCGATGGATTCCCCAAGTAGCAAACCTACACCGCGGCGGTCTTCTGAAACGAAGGCCATGCGATGGCGTAAGGCT
>CAYVRH010000311.1:0-1986 GCA_964452955.1 uncultured Anaerolineaceae bacterium
TTTGGGCGGCTTCTTCGACCCCTAAAATACCCTGGATGGAGTCTGTACGGCCTGCAAAGTCTTGCATATCCAGCGTTTTCAGGCCAAAGAAGCCATCGAATTGTTCAATCATGCCAGTCTTTTCGTCAAAAGCCAGGAAGATTTGTTGCGATTTTTTAACCCATTCCGAGACAATCTCATCCGAAAGGGCAAGGCGACCTTTCAGGGAGGCAAATTTCTCGGGGTCTTTCTCCTTTAGCCAGTTATAGAGCTGGGCGGCTGTCTGTAGGTGCCAGCGGACCATGTAGTTGGTATAAGCATTGTTGTCGATACGGTCGTGATTTTCATCGGGGCCGATGACGTTGTTGATTTCGTAACGCTGCGCTTCTTCAATCCATTCCAGGCGGCTGGCCCAGAAGCGGGCTGTTTGCAGCACAATTTCCGCGCCGCGCTCCACTAAAAAGCAATCATCAGCGCTTGCCTTCCAATACTGCAGCACCGCGTAGGCAATGTCACTGGATATATGGATTTCAATGTCGCCGCACCAGATGCGAACAAGCTGGGTGGGATCCTTATGGTAAGGCACCCAAACGGGGGTAACTTCGCGACCGTCAGCGGCACTCTCCCAGGGGTATTGTGCGCCTTCAAAGCCGTTCCGGGCAGCCTTTTCCATAGCCCCGGGCAGATTGTGGAAGCGATAAGACAGTAAATTCCTGGCAATACTGGGGTTGGTGTAGGTGAAGAACGGCAGCATAAAGATTTCGGTATCCCAGAAGGAATGCCCGCGGTAACCCTGGCCGCTGAGAGTCTTGGCACCAATATTAACGCGTTCAGAATGCCGTGGGCCTACGATCAAGAGGTGGTAGATGCTAGCCCGCATGGCCAATTGGGCTTCATCGTCTCCCTCAATGATCACATCCGAGCGCTCCCAATCCTCCTGCCAAAGCTTGCGGTGGACGGCGAGTTCAGTATCCCACTGTACGGTATCCAGATCCACCGGTTGCCCGACGGCAGATTCCTGTTCAAATGGAGCTAGCTTAATTTCGACTGCTTTCCAAACGGTGAAAGGCTGCTGTGCAATTAAAGCGTGTTCAATAACCTGGGTAGGATGATTGAAGGTGTTCCAGTAGCTATGCGCAGCGTTGTTCTCGCTGCAGCACAAAGTCTGACGCATTTCAAGGTGGATGCCGGAGCCTTTAGTCTTTAGCTGCAGGGTTAATACCTTTTCATCCGGGCCCTGGCTCAGCCAATCCCAGTGCTTCAGGTTGAGGTTGCTGGCCTCCCCATCCAGACCGGCACGTACCAGAATTTTCCCGGAGTAATTCTCAGGGAATATTTCCAACTTCTGCATGCAGAGGCGCTCATTCGAACGGCTGATGAAGCGGGAAAATACCAGTTGGCTTACTTTGCCCAGAGGGCTCTTCCAGCGCAGTTCCCGCACCAGCAGGCCATCTCTTAGGTCCAGGCTGCGGCGGTAGGCAAGCAACTCGCCGCTGACCATTGAGAAGGTTTCACCATCCAGGTCCACAAACAGCTCAGTCCAGTCCGGCAGATTCGCCAGCTCCGTAAAAGAGATCGGCACATCATCAAAGACCCCATGGGCAAAAGTGCTGTTGTGTTTGCCGGGGTAATGTTCCTCAAAGCTGCCGCGAGTACCTAAAAAGCCGTTACCCTGAGTAAAGACGGTTTCAAAATGGGCTACCCTTCCGGGTTCAAAACTTTCCTCGAGCACAATCCAATTAGCGTCAGACACAATCATCTCCTGTGGATCACCCATTACGGGCAAAATCCAACAACTCGTGATAATCTGCGGTGGCCAGCCCAACCACATGGTCGGCGCCACCGTAATAGACGTATACCTGATCTTTCACCCGCAAGTTAGCGCTGGCAAAGACCACGTTAGGCACATCGCCGCGCAGTTCCCAAAGCTCTTTGGGCTCCATGATGAAGGGTTTGGGGCGATTGATAACCTTGGAAGCGTCGTCCAAATCCAACAGGCAGACCCCC
>CAYVRH010000312.1:0-1982 GCA_964452955.1 uncultured Anaerolineaceae bacterium
CTTTCTTTAAAATGGTCCACATCCGCCCAGGTCAGGCGCTTCACAACCTCAACCAACGTGTTGACAGTGGCAACATAGCGGTCTTTATGAATGAGAGCCCTTGGGGTCATCACGTATAAAGTCGGGATGGACAGGGAGACGGTGACAATGCCATCAAACAAGCGATGAATCTCATGGGCTTCTCCGCCGCCGTAATTCTGGATGATGATATCCACGGGATATCCCAGATCGTGCCCGGCATCCTGGATGTACTGAGAAAGGGCCTGGTTGGCAAGAATCTTAGAATCATAATGGCGCACAATCACGCCACCAGCCAATTTGTGGCCATCGGGGTCACATCCCGGGTAGTCATCGCAATGGGCAACGTCCACGGTGATGGAGACATCCGGGTGCACGCGGTAACCGCAGGTTTTACCGCCGCGGTAGCCCACTTCTTCCTGTGCGGTGCCGCAAACGTAAACATCCGCTTCGTGCGTTTCGCCCTTGAGTTGTTTCATCACATCGGTGATGATATTCACGCCGATGCGATCATCCCAAGCTTTGGCCATCAGAACGTCGGGGTCGGCCATTTCGCGCATCTCAACCCGCAGGCTGACGGTATCTCCACGGCGCACGCCCAATTTCTCAAGGTTAGCCTTACCCCTTACGCCCGTATCCACATACAGATCAGAAATATCGCGGTATTTGGGATGGTTGATATCTTCATCCACAAAATGCGTCCCAAACATACCCGGAATATGCTCGCCGGACTGGGTATTGATCCACACTTCCTGCCCAATCAGGGTGTAAGTCCACCATTTGCTCAGAGTCATCACCCGCACGATACCGCTCTCTTCAATCTTTGAAACCACAAAGCCGATTTCATCCGCGTGGCTTGAGAGCATCACTTTGGGTCCATTGCCTGAACCCTTTTTGAAACAGATTAGTGAGCCAAGATTGTCATAATCAAAAGAGTCCGCGTAATCTTCGAGGGCTGCTTTCATCAGTCGGGTCACCGGGAACTCACTCCCAGAGAGCGCTCCGGCTTCGGTAATGGCTTTGATGCGGTCCAGATCCAAATTTTCTTTCTTTAACATGATTAGTCTCCTTAGAATTTTTTATGCAATAACGACAGAGAGAACCCTGGCAGTAACTTGCCCGGCATTTCGCACACTATGGGTCTCTCCGTTACAGGTGAACATGACGTCGCCGGCATTGAAAATCGTATCTACGCCGTTATCATTGGTTTCAAGCGACCCTTCCAGTAGATAGTAGATCTCCGCGTCGGGTCCGTGGGGGTGTACGCCGATGGATTGGCCGGGTTCTAGCGTCATGATGGCACAGTAATTCACTTTGCCAGAACATTCGGCTTTTTCAAGCAGATTCAAGCAATGCAGCGTTCCTTCTCCACCGCGGATGCGATCACGCATTTCCACACGCATATCATCTTTGCGTTTAATCATGGCTATTCTCCTTAATCTCGACCAGCCCGAGTGTCTCGAGCAATTTCACAAATTGATAGGTGTATTCCACGCTGCCATCACGCGTTTCCATCATGGCCGCTTTGGCAATTTCACATAAGCTGCGCTTGCCATCCATGTAGTAGCAAACCACTGCATCATAAGTATGGCCAGAGTACAACTTTGCCCGATTCACCGAGAAATGCTGTTTGTAGGCTTCCTTCTTTTGCGCGTCATCCTGGGCATAATCGTCCAAGTGAGTGATTACCGCGCCAAACTTGCGCACCGGAATAAAGGCATACTTCTCATCGATGGCAACTTGAGCGGCTTTGAAGCCGGGCTGATAGTCTTCCAGGTACCGTTCGCTCATCGCCTTTGAGAAGGTGTCGATCAGGTTGTTTTCTTTGACTACCTTTTCCTCAAAGCCCGCCGTATCTCCCTGAACCCCGTAACTCAAGAGCGCCTGGTTGCATGCCTTGTAGAACTCAGCATAATGAGCAAGCTTCTCCAGGGTCAGATCCGCCTGCCAACCTTTTTCAACTG
>CAYVRH010000313.1:0-1977 GCA_964452955.1 uncultured Anaerolineaceae bacterium
TTCGTGTTGACCGCTGCCGCCTTCGTGGTGATGATATTTCACACCGTAACCCATCTCTTCCAACATCAGGCAAACCTGGTTGCGCAAGGATTGCGCCCGGTCGCTGGGGTTGACGCGGTGGTATCCCTTATGAGAGCCGATGTGGTAACCGCTCATGGACTCATCCGGTTCCCATTCGCTTTCATAGCTGTTGAAGTAGAAGCCGGAACTATGCATACGGTTATCGAAGCTGGCTTCATCGAAGATGAAGAATTCATACTCGGGACCCCACATGGACTCATCGGCGATGCCCGTTTTCTGCAGATATTTCTCAGCCCGCCGCACAAATTCGCGCGGGTCAGATTCAAAGGGGGCCTTGGTATCGGCTTCGTGGATGTTGGCAATAAACGAGTAGGTGGGTTCCTCGTAGAATGGGTCTAGAAAACCAGTATCCAGATCAGGGATGAGAATCAGGTCGCTGGAGGTGACATCCTTGACGCCAACAGAAGATCCATCGAAACCAATGCCGTGGATCAACATTTCTTTGGTGAAAAAGCGGGAGGAAATGGTGACATGCCTCCAGTGGCCCCAAAG
Organism: uncultured Anaerolineaceae bacterium; assembly: GCA_964452955.1. GTDB lineage: Bacteria > Chloroflexota > Anaerolineae > Anaerolineales > Anaerolineaceae > Mesolinea. The sequence continues at coordinate 574 of CAYVRH010000313.1, forward strand.
GTCGCACCATTTGAAGTCGACCAGGTTAATATCGTTCTCTTCCAAATATTCTTTTACTGACTTGAAATCATTCGTCATAGCTGCTCTCCTTAAAATGAATTATACAAGGGCGGTCACAAATTCAGCCTCCAAACAACAAAAATGCTGATTTGCACTGTAGACCTCCCGGCAAAACCGGCGTGCTATAATATCTGCCACAGTTAGGGACTCACAACCGATGAATTTTTTGATTACAGGTGGCGCAGGTTTTTTGGGAACAGGGCTTGCGAATCGTCTTGTTCGACAAGGCCACAGGGTGCGCGTGCTGGATGATTGCAGCGCGGGCGACCCTGCACATTTAAGCAAGGAAGTCGAGTTCACCAGAGGCGATATCAACGAGAAACCCCTGCTCTGGACGCTGCTTCAAAATGTGGATTGCGTCTTTCACCTGGCGGCCAAAGTGTCTGTGCCGGAATCGCAGCTTTTCCCCTCAGAATATAACCGTGTTAATGTCAGCGGAACTGTGACCCTGATGGAGGCCATCCGGGATACGGGCGTCAAGCGCATTGTCATGGCTTCTTCGGGCGCGGTGTACGGTCATCAGGAGCGAACCCCTTATCATGAAGATATGGAAGTACACCCGCAATCCCCATACGCGGTTTCAAAACTGAGCGCGGAGTACTACGTGCGCCAAATCAGCCAGACAGTTGGCACCGAGGCGGTCATTCTGCGCATCTTCAATGCGTACGGGCCAGGCCAACGGGTGCCGCCATCCCATCCGCCCATCATTGCCAACTACCTTTACCACGCCATCACGAACGGGTCGATTGTAATTCATGGAGATGGCACGCAGACCCGGGATTACGTGTATGTGGATGATGTGGTAAATGCCATGAGCGCGGCGGCTTCTGCCCCCAAGGTGGACCAGGAAATCATCAATATCGGCAGCGGGGTTGAAACCAGCGTGTTGGATTTGGTGAGGTTAGTCAGAGATGTGACCCAACGCAAACCTGAGGAGATCTTTAACCAACTCAAGAGCGGCGGCATCGACCGCATGTGTGCCGATATCAGCAAAGCATACGAAAAGTTAAATTACCTGCCGATGACCAACCTGGAACTTGGCTTGAGGCTGACCATTGAACGAGACCCCATCCTTTCAGCTGCTCAATCAAACTCGTAATTTGCTGCCAAGAAGTTTCTATGAGCGCCCGGCCTTTGAGGTGGCGCCGGAACTGATTGGTTCTGTTTTGGTGCGTGAAACAGACGGCCATTACCTAAGCGCCGTGATTTGCGAGACTGAAGCCTACCAGGGGCAGGAAGACCAGGCTTGTCACGCCAGAAACGGAGCAACTCCACGCTGCCAGGTGATGTTTGAGGAAGCCGGGCATGCCTATATTTACTTCACTTATGGCATGCACTGGATGT
>CAYVRH010000314.1:0-1965 GCA_964452955.1 uncultured Anaerolineaceae bacterium
GTGGCGGTAGGCTGTATCGCAGTTGGCTGCACTTCGATAGCTTTCGCGGTTGGGGCCGGCAGGCTTGGCTCAGGGGCCTTTGTGGGTGTGGCAGCTGGCGCTGCGGCACAACTTGTGAGTAGGATCAGGCTTAACGTAAACAGGCCGAATAGTACCAACTTTTTCATCAATTCCTCCATCGAATCCTCGGACGCGTACTTCGAAGATAATGATTTTTTTTAACCACCATCGAGGGAATTATAGAATTAATTCACAAAGTCGCCGGCAAATTGGTATACTTTTTTTAGCCTTTTTTATAGAAAGGAGCATGTCATGCTTGAACTGCCTGAAACCACCATCCTTGCCCGGCAAATTTCCGAAAATTTGAAAGGCCGGATCATTCAGTCCGTTGTGGCTGCGCAAAGCCCACACAAATTCGCCTGGTACCACGGTGACCCGCAAACTTACTCTGCGCGCCTGGAGGGAGATGCCATCCTTTCAGCGGAAGCGCATGGCATGTTCGTGCAGGTCAATACCAGCAATACTACGTTGCTCTTCAGTGACGGGGTCAACCTGCGCTGGCACCCGGCCGCCGGTGAACTGCCTGCCAAACACCAACTTTTCCTGGGCTTTGATGATGGCACAGCGCTGAGCGCCTCGGTGGCCATGTATGGGGGCCTGGAGTGCTGGGAGCATGGCGAAAAACTTGAAAACCCCTATTACATAATAGCTCTGCAGAAACCTTCGCCGCTTTCGGAAGGCTTAGATGCTGCCTATTTTGAAAATCTGCTGACTTCTGAGAAGGTGCTCAAGCTCAGTCTGAAAGCCGCCCTGGCTACTGAACAGCGCATTCCCGGTTTGGGTAATGGCTGCCTGCAGGACATCCTCTGGCACGCCGAGCTTAACCCCCGCCGCAAGGTCAGCGAGTTGATGGATGGTCAACTTGAAAGGCTTTTTGCTACTCTCAAGCAAACCCTGACCGCCATGACCGAGCTGGGCGGCAGAAGCACTGAAAAGGACCTCTTCGGCCAACCTGGTGGTTATGCCGTCAAGATGTGCGCAGCCTCGGCCGCCCTCCCCTGCCCACGCTGTGGCGGCGCAATTATTAAGGAAGCCTTTCTGGGCGGCAGCGTGTACTACTGCTCTAGCTGCCAACCCCGGTCATAACCCTCAAGGGCCAATCGGTCCTGTGGTTAGTTGGGTTATTACCCAATCTTCAGGGTTACCAAGGCTATGGGTTGCGGTCGAACAAGGTTCGAATATTTGAAAATTGGTCTTTTTCCAATCGTAAAAGCGATTAAATGCGATAATTAAGCCAACAATATGGCCGCGCGTAAAGTTACCCTTGCCAACCCATTGCTGGATGTCCCTGCTTTTCCAGATCAGATTTTGGAGCTTTGGGGGCGGCCAAGTTTTGCGTAATTAATTCTTCGTTTTCGGGAAGTCCGAATGGGTTTCAATGCGAAAATGAGGAAAATATCTACTTTGTTTGAGAGGAGATTTACCTAATGGCTGGTACAAGAGACAATTATTTCCGCACAAGTGACGACGCTATTCTATACTTTGAGGATCACGGCGCCGGCAAACCCATCGTTTTGGTACCCGGGTTTGTTTGTTCAACCAAGTTCTACGAGAAAAACATCGAGGGACTTGCCAAAACCAACCGCGTTATAACTTTCGACCCTCGCGGTCAGGGCAATTCATCCAAAGGCCTGCAAGGCCACACCATTGCCAGGAACGCCCAGGACATCAAAGAACTGCTCGATCACCTGAATGTTGAGAACGCCACCCTGCTGGGTTGGTCCATGGCTGGGCAATTCGTCCTGAAATACCACATGCTTTTTGGCAAACACAGGATTGATTCCATCGGTTTGCTGGATTGCCCCCTCGGCGCCATGCACGACGAGCCCTGGAATGCGCATCACCTGAAGGGCTTCAACATGGATGCCTTTAATGGTTCGCTGGCGATGTCTTATAACGACAACC
>CAYVRH010000315.1:0-1964 GCA_964452955.1 uncultured Anaerolineaceae bacterium
GATTTAGGAAGGTTTTTAACAATTGAGGGGTTTATGACGGGGTTTTCGGAGGCTGATTGGCTGGTCAAGGTGTTTTTAGATAGCCTTGTTTCCAAGATTGTGCGCTACCCGGCAAGCGGGGGCAGGCTGGCACCATGCTTCTTCAACCAGGCGCGCGGGGTCTTGTACCCAGGCAGGACTTCCTCGACCAGTGCCCAAAAGGCTTGCCCGTGGTTGTGGTGTTGGGTATGGCAGAGCTCGTGCACGACCACATATTCCAGACAGGCCAAAGGCACCATAGCCAGGCGCAGTGAAAAATTGAGCGAGTTTTTGCCGGAGCAGCTACCCCAGCGCGTTTTGGCATTGTTGACGCGCAGCGCCCCAAGCTTGAGCCCCTTCATGGCGGCGTAGTGGCTGATGTAGGCCTGGCAGAGCCGCCTGGTTTCTTTGCGCAGAAAATTTTCAAGCAGTTTCGCCCCCTCTGCCTGCCGGCTTTTGGCCAGGCGGAAACCTTCGCCTTCCACGAAAACCAGGCCGGCTTTTTGCTTCTCAACCAGGTGCAAAGGGTAGCGCACGCCCATGTAAAGGAGCGCTTCACCTTCCACAAAGCGGTAGGGTTTTGGGGGCTCTGGCAGGCTGGCCATGCGCTTTTGAGCCCGCGCGATCCATTCGCCCTGTGCTTCCACAAAAGCCCTTAATGTGCCTTCTTTTGACCGCAGGGGTGCCCTCAGAACGGTCTTGCCCCCGGGCTGCACGGTGAGGGTGATGCGTTTGCGCTTGCTTAGGATGATTTCGTCAATACCTTCAATCACCCCCTGATTATACATTCAGCGCAAAAGTCAAGGCTGCCTAATTGCGTTAGAATTTAGGGGATGCAGCCACGGTTTTCCCTCAAACATTTATGCCTACTTGCCCTTCTTTTTATGTTGCTTACGGCTTGCACGCCGGAGGGTGAAACTTTGCCGCTGGCCGATTATGCCAACCCGGAAGGGCTTTACACTCTGCAAGTACCCAAGGATTGGACGATCGTATATGACGAGGCTGAGCAGGTGCTGCAGCTCACACCTCCGGACGCGAAAGGTGTTGAAGGCGAATTGAGCCTGCATATCCTGGTTGTGCCGATTGACAATCCAGACCCTGACGCACGCCTGACCATGATCAAGGGCTACTTTCAGCCCTTTCTGGAAGGTTTAATCGACAATGAGCAGGAGGTTTTCAACCGCGGTGAGACCACCGTGGACCGCATGAATGCCGTGCTGCTGGACTTTGGCAGACCCTGGCAAGGCAGCTACCTGGCCGGCCGTGAAGTGCTGGTCAACAGTAGCAACTACGCCATCGCCTTTGTTGGTTTGGGGGAAGACGCGGCCTGGAAGGCTTTTTTGCCGAGCTTCCGCAAGATGCTGGGCAGCTTCCAGTTGAGCTACCCTGAACCCACCGCGCTGCCAGGGGGCTTCAAACCATGAGCCAGACCTCGTGCTTTTGGGCTTTCCGTTTTATGATTGCCACAGGCTTTTGCTTATGAAAAAAACGCTGCCTTGCATGCCCAGGTTTTTGGCTTTCTTTGCGTTGGTATCGCTATGCGCATGCTCCTTTTTACCCATTAACCCAGCCACAACGCCATTGCCAAATTTTGTTCCGCCCCTGGGTGCCACGGGAACCCCCCTGCCCACGCCTACCCCGGACCCCGCCAGTTTCATTTTACTGGGACCAGAAGTAAGTGTTAAGGAAGCAGCCTACGCCTTTCAACCCGTTGTTGCCTGGAATGCCAATGGCGACAAGCTGCCCTTAACGCAAAACGGTACTATGGCTTCCATGGGCAACAAGAATACCGGCCTTTATCTGAATTTAAACAGCGAGGAGGGTGGTATCAATCATAGCTCCAGCGACTGCCTGGCCATGATTCGCGAGCGCATGGCCGCCTCTATAGGGGGCTTCCAAGCCGGGGAGCCGCAAGCCCTGATGGCCAACAATGTGCCTGGATTGTC
>CAYVRH010000316.1:0-1959 GCA_964452955.1 uncultured Anaerolineaceae bacterium
TGGCGGCGTTTTCATCACCGGCATTCAAACATCACCGCACGGCAAAGACTTCAAGGGCTTGCGCAATACCATCTATATGATGGATTTTGGCACCCTGAAAGTTGTGCACTTGGGCATGGTCAAAGATGTGCCTACACAATCCATGGCTGAAGAACTGGGCACAATCAATGTTGCCCTGGTGCCGGTGGGCGATGGCAGCAGCCTCAATTCAGCCAAAGCCGCTGAAGTCATCAGCATGCTCGAACCCAACATCGTCATCCCCATGTATTACGAAACCCCCAATTCCAAACTGCCTCTAGACCCGCTAGCCAAATTCCTCAAGGAAATGGGCCTCACTGAGCTTGAGACTATGGAATCCTTCAAGATTGCCTCAGCCGCTTCCTTGGGGGAAGAAGAAACCAAGGTCATCGCCCTTGATCCAAAACTAATGGCGCTTTAGGAGACAATGGCCCCCGTAAAAGTAATCATCACCTGGAATATCAAGACGAATAACGAAGAGGAATACTTCAAGTTCGTCATGCACGATTTTATGCCCAAGGTCAACGCGGCCGGCTTGGAAGTAACGGATGCCTGGGCTACCGTCTACGGCGACGCACCGCAGATTCTGGTCGGGGCGATCATGTCTTCATTTGAAGAAGCCCGTAAGCTGCTGGAATCGGAAGAATGGTTATCCCTCGCCAGCCAGCTGATGGAATACGTTGACGACTTCAAAGTCAAAATCGTCAACCCAAAAGGTGCCTTCCAGTTCTAAGCGTGGATTTTTCGAAAGCCCTTCTCAATTGGTATGATCAAAACGCCAGGGTGCTTCCCTGGCGTTCGCATCCCAGCCCTTACCGCACCTGGGTCTCTGAAATCATGCTGCAGCAAACCCAGGTGGATAGCGTTATCCCCTACTTCGAACGTTTCATGCAGCGCTTTCCGGATCTTGAAAGCCTGGCGAGCGCTACCCAAAGCGAAGTGTTGAACCTTTGGGAGGGCCTGGGTTATTACTCGCGTGCCCGGAATCTTCATAGGGCTGCCCAGCTTGTGGTGGCGGAGTACGGCGCCAAGCTGCCTGCCACTGCCAAAGAGTTGATTCAGCTGCCGGGGATCGGGCGCTACACCGCCGGCGCGATCGCTTCGATTGCTTTCGGGCAGCCTGAGCCAGCCCTGGATGGCAACATCCGGCGCGTCTATTCCCGCTTGCTTGCCTTGGAAGCACCGCTGCGAAGTTCTGCCAGTGAAGCCCAGCTCTGGGCTTTTGCCAGGGAGGTTTGCCCACAAGAGCGCGCGGGCGACTTCAACCAGGCACTGATGGATCTTGGCGCCAGTATCTGCACACCCTACCAGCCTCTCTGCGGGCAATGCCCGCTCCAGGCGGTCTGTCAGGCTTTCCAGTTAGGAATACAGAACCAGATCCCGGTCGTGGTAAAAAAACCAGCATTGCCGCATTACGTCGTCACAGCCGCGGTTATCCGACAGGATGGCCTGGTGCTCATCCAGCAACGTCCGCAAAAGGGATTGTTGGCAGGCCTGTGGGAGTTCCCCGGCGGCAAACTGGAAGCCTCAGATGCCGACCTGAGCGCCTGCCTGCGCCGTGAGATATTGGAGGAAATTGGGGCGCTGATCGTGGTAGGCAATGCCTTTGGGGTCTACAAACACGCCTATACGCATTTCCGCATTACCCTGCATGCTTTTTTGTGCCAGTTGGAACTCGGGCAACAAATTCTCGATACTGATACGCTTTGCTGGGTTGAACCTTCTCACCTGGCAGATTTTGCCATGGGTAAGGTAGACCGGCAGATTGCCGACCAGCTGACCATGTTCAGATTCGAATAATCACACAATCTTGAGAATTTCTGGAAGCGTGCGGATCTCGTAATTAGGTGCAGCCTTGTGCTGCCTGCCTTTCAGGTTCAGATAACAGGTATCCACACCATAAGCCTGGCCGCCTGCAATATCAGAACTAAGCGAGTCGCC
>CAYVRH010000317.1:0-1093 GCA_964452955.1 uncultured Anaerolineaceae bacterium
AACCAGCCATACACCAATCACAGCCCAGGCTGCCCACCAATTCAAACGCCCGGCTAACCAGAACATGCCTACGCCCGCGCCGGCAAGGCTTAGTACTTGGCCAAAAATAAAGAAGGTAATGTGTTTTTTAGTCATTTCATCCCTTCCCTCACAGGCGGTAAAGTGGTTGTGCCAAAATCAAAAGAAAAGTTTCGGACCTACACTTAATTATGAACCCAAATGAGTTTTTGGATGAAACCACTTCCATGACAATTCCAGAAAATGACTCAAAAGAGCCGACAAGTAAATAAACCCAGGATGACCAACAACGTTTTCGGTAGATTGACCAAGGGAAGGTCAATCGCGCCCTTCGAGGACCAACTGTACAAAGATCAACGCAAAACCAGTCACGATAATGAGTAATTTTTATGATCCAATCGACAGGAGGGATCTGAGGTGGTTATTGATTTGCATAACAGACGCCTCGTCGTAGGGCGCGATTGATGCGCCTTTCACCAATCCGCCAACAATTAAATATTCCCAAGATGGCCACGAAAGTTTTCGGCGGATTGACCAAGAGAAGGTCAATCGCTTCCAACGCTGAACCTTGTGTGGATAAAAAATAATCAACTTGTAATTGTGGAACATGACGGTGCTCTTGTCATCCCGAGGGCAGGAGGCATTTTTGTTGACCCTTTGTGAGGAGATTAACGCTATTTGCTTTTCTCAGAATCGCGTCGAAAAAATCGCCAGAAAAACGGGAATATCCGTGCCAGCGTGAAAGAGAATGGAACCCCAGAGGCTGTCAGTTTTCTGCATCACCGCCCCCCAGGCAAAGGCCAGTAGCATCACCACAACCAGGAACAGGGCTTGGTCTCGGGTGTAAGTAACACCCAGGTGCAAACCGGTAAATATCAGCACAATTAAGAGGTTTGAGAGCAATTTGCCATAGAAGGGTTCAAGTTTGCGCAGGAATAAACCCCGAAAGAGCAGTTCTTCATTGGCGGCGTTGGCCAAAACAATGATCAATATCCAGGGAGCCCATTGCAGGGTTTTTGCCATACTGAAGTCCTTACCCGCAAACATGAGCTTTGACATAGGGATGGAACCAGCA
>CAYVRH010000317.1:1103-1942 GCA_964452955.1 uncultured Anaerolineaceae bacterium
GCAGCGGCAATAGCGAAGGCGATCAGCCCGATTGTGAGACCGTTTTTCAAATCACCGCGTTGGATGAAGATTGAACCCAAGTTGTTCGTTGAAAGCCGGGTGAGCACGATGATGGTAAGGGTAACCACCAGCACGGTTTTGAGCTTCTCAAGCGCTATTCCCGCTGGCGTGTTGGGGTAGCCACCCAGAGTGTTGATAATAAATCTGGCGGACCACCAGTCCAATGACACCGCGCAGAGAAGGATGAAAAGCCCAAAGATGAGCTGCCAGTACGGCTGCGGTTTTGCGCTGCGGCGTGCCAGTAGAGCGGCAAGCAGAAGGATGATCATTAAGCCCAGTCTGCCCAGAAGGTCGTAAAGAGTTGGCAGCAAAGGCCTGTACTGGCTGAAGACAATGATGATTAGGGAGCCGACAGAGGCAAATAAGGCCGCAAGGCCAATCTGGCTAATCAGTCGCCTGGCGGAGCCAGGTTTATTCTGGGTGAACATACTGCCTTTCTGGCTACCATCCAATCTTTGACCTGAAGCCAGTGGTCACTTCCAAGAGACCGAAAATCAATTTCCGCTAACGGTGTTAGGTTGCCAAAGCGATCAAACGAGAGAGTACAAAACACCTCCGTATCATGGCCAGCAAAGGTGGTTTGATTCCCTGGCAACCGTTGAGATGGCTGATGAGGCCATCCCAACAAATTCAATACTGTAAGATAAGAATTCCGAAATCTCCTGGGCAACTTACTTGCTGATCAGGGGTAGATAGATGCCAAAATGCTGCTGAGCTACTTTCAGTCTGCCTTCAAGGGAATTTTCGTCCGACTCGTAGTATGCCACTGTTGCGAGACC
>CAYVRH010000318.1:0-1935 GCA_964452955.1 uncultured Anaerolineaceae bacterium
CACCACGCCACCGCCAATGCCGGTGCCGATGGCAAAACAGAGCATGCAATCCACATCGCGGCCGGCACCAAAGGCCCACTCGCCATAGGTGATGGCGCGCACATCGTTAAGTAGGTAAACCGGCTTGTTGAGGATGGCTTCCAGTTTGGCCGCCAGGGGGATGTTGATCCAGTGCGTCGGCAGATTGGTCATGAAGAGGGTTTCGCCTTTTTCAAGGTCCAGCCGGCCGGGGGCTGAAACGCCTACCCCGCCGATATCCTCCCAGGAATATTTGTGTTCAGCCACAAGTTGCTGGATGGTCTTACCGATGCGCTTGATAACTTTCTCAGGCCCTTCGTAAGAGCGGGTAGGCGCGCCTTTGGTGGCCACCACTTTGCCAGTGTTCATATCCACCAGTCCAGCCTTGATATTGGTGCCACCTAAATCACAGCCTACATAATACTGGTATGCCATACGTTTCTCCCTGCGATATTGTATCAAAAAAGTGAGCCCAAAAGCCTTCGATTTTCAAGGAAGTGGATTTTAACTAATCCTACTTAGGCTAGTTACTACTGTAACTTTATTCAACGATTTCTGTAAATAACTTAAATTCATGCGCGTCATGCGAACAGAAGGTTTGAATTTGATTCCCATGCTCACTAAGTAGATTCCGTATGCTCGCCCAATGATGCTTGGGCATTTTGAAACCCATGTTAGTGATTGATTCCATCAGTCTTCCACTGGGGTGCTTGTATGGCTGTATGGGGTTTACTTGTTGAGAGTATCCATAAACATCTCCACAATCCAACAACCACTTATCATCTTGCGGAAGGGCAATACAACAATGCCCACGTGTGTGCCCAATAAACGGAATCAGTACAAATTTTGTCTCACCTACCCAGACTGGAGGCAGACAGTCAAATCCGAACCATTGATCACCTTTGAATTTGTGGATTTGCCAATTGGGATTGTGCGCCAAACTTTCAGGTTGGTAAGCTTGCCGCTCCATCAGAGTCCGAGGGTGAAGCCAGGCATCGAGTTCAGCATCAAAGATATGAATGGTAGCAGCAGGAAAATCAGGTAAGCCACCTGCATGGTCCATATGTAAGTGTGTCAGAAAGATGTGTTTCAAATCGGATTGGTCGTAGCCCAGTCTTTTTATTTGGTAAAGGGCTGTCTCGTTGAGGTCTCCGGAGCAATCAGTAATTTTCATGAACTGCCTAACAGCCGGTGCCGGATCGGTACAATCCTGCACTCCCCACCCGGTACCAACCATCACAAGCCCCTCGTTCGTTTCGATCAACAAACAGTGAATTACACCGTGACCGCGCTTGAAAAATCCTCCAGAGCCGTCATCCAGGGGAAATCCAAACCCGTGCATTGTTCCGCAATTGAGATGGTACAGCTTCACAAAATTCTCCAGATTCCCAGAAATTAAATTCTGATTGGTCTTCATGAGTGCAGATGTTGAGGTAGTTCCGGCCTACGGCGGAAAGACAGAGTACAGCGTGTCCAGCACTTTTTGCTCATCCGCGTGCCGGGCATAACGGATGTGATCACTGGTACCTTCCCCTTTCACAGTTCTCCCCTGGTCGGGCCCCAAATCATCAATAACGCTTATTGGAGCGTTAATCCAGGTGTAATTTTCGGGGTGGTCCACGGCGATAGCTGCCAGTGCGTCGTAGATCCAGATGTGGTCCGAGTTGTACCATCCGAATTCCATGGTCCACATGGATGACATTAGGTTGGCACCGGGCAGGTTCACTTTCCCTACCTTTTTGGCAAAGTCACGCTTGAGCTCCACCTCCGGCACAGGATCCATGGGAATGATATCCAGCGGAATGCCGCTCGAAAACACATCGGCTGCTGCCATTGGGTCCACCCAGATGTTCCACTCTGCACTTGTGTTGGATTGAGTTGGGTCATCTTCTTTGATATTACCGTTTACATCCACTG
>CAYVRH010000319.1:0-1927 GCA_964452955.1 uncultured Anaerolineaceae bacterium
CGTTCAGGGCGTAGTGAGCAATGCGCTCGTGAGAGTTCAAATCTCTCCTTCGGCATAAAAAGCAACCGGTTGCGGTTGCTTTTTTTTATTCACTGGGGGTGCTTGGTCTCAATCATCCACTTGGTATAATACCTGCATTGATTGGTTGCTATGGAAAAATTCCTGGATTGGGTTAAATCCATCAAAATTAACACCAAACGTTTACTGCTGATCGCGGTCATTGCGTTGTTGGTACTAATGATGTTGGATTTTAACAACCGCACCCGCACCATGTACGCGCTGGAAGCCCAGCAATCCATGTTGGAAACTCGTCAGGTTCAATTGCAACAAACCAAAGATAAAGTAGAAGCTCAGATTGCTTATGCCACCTCAGCCCAGGCTCTGGAAGAGTGGGCTCGCGAAAAGAACAAACAGATCAATTCGGGCGACATTCCCATCATCCTTTCAGCACCAGAAGGCGTTACCCCTACACCCACGCCACAACCTACGCTTCAGACCGTCAACTTTGCTCCCTGGGAAATCTGGCGCGAATTAATTTTTGGCCATTAGCTGGTAAGCCTCAACTGTCGACACACCTCTCAGGTATAATTTCCCTTCGATGGACATCAAAGAACTCACACAGATCATGACCGATCTGGTACACGCAAAAGGCTGGGATAACACGCTCAGTACGCAACGGCCGCAAACCCTGAGAAACCTGGCCATCTCACTTTCGCTTGAAGCCAACGAGGTGCTTGAACTTTTCCAGTGGAGTGAAGAACTCAAGGATAAAGAAGCCTTAAGTGAGGAACTTGCGGATCTTGCTCTTTACCTCCTGCAACTGGCTCAGATAAGCAAAATTGACCTGGAGCAAGCCATCCTCAGTAAAGTTAGCAAAAACTACCTGCGCACCTGGGACGACTCCGACAAAGAAGGCCAGGCATGATCGTCGCTGTATTTGGCAGTGCCCAAGGTGAACCTGGCAGCAAAGCCTACAACGAAGCGCAAGCACTCGGAAGGATGCTTGCCGAAGCCGGGCTGGATGTCATAACTGGCGGTTACTGCGGTACCATGGAAGCCATCAGCCGGGGGGCATCTGAAGCCGGGGCGCACACTTATGGCGTGTCCTGTAAGGATATTGAGAGATGGCGGCCTCTGGGCATCAATCCCTGGGTGCAAACTGAAATCGCTACAGAAAACCTCAACCGTAGGTTGGACGTGTTGACCCGCCAGCCCGATGCCATGATTGCCTTACCCGGCGGAATTGGCACCCTGGTTGAAATAATGCTCTCTCTCAATCTCATGGTGGTAAAATCCATTCCCACACGGCCGTTGATCTTAATCGGCCAGGAATGGCAAGCCAGTTTCAACGCTTTGTTCAAAAATAATGCAGCTTTCATCAGGGCGAAGGATCGAGAATTGGTTTATTTCGCCCAAAACAACGAAGAAGCTGTGAATTTATGCAAATCATTATTATTTAGGAGTTAGCATGGACGAGAAGAAATTAACGACTCAGTCTGATAATTTTTCAGAATGGTACAACCAGTTGGTATTGCGCGCGGAAATGGCAGATTATGCCCCGGTTCGGGGTTGCATGGTTGTGCGTCCATACGGCTGGGCTCTGTGGGAAAACATACAGGATGCTTTTGATAAGCGCTTCAAAGAGACCGGGCATGTGAACGCTGCCTTTCCTCTTCTGATCCCACAATCCTTCATGACTAAAGAAAAAGAACATGTTGAAGGCTTCGCGCCTGAATTGGCTGTGGTCACACATGGGGGCGGCGAATTGCTCGAAGAACCCCTGGTGGTAAGGCCTACCTCGGAAACAATCATTGGAACCATGTATTCCAAATGGATCCAATCCTATCGCGACCTGCCTGTACTGATCAACCAATGGGGCAATGTTGTGCGTTGGGAAATGCGTACCAAACTCTTTTTACGCACTTTG
>CAYVRH010000320.1:0-1922 GCA_964452955.1 uncultured Anaerolineaceae bacterium
TTAAGGAGCCTCTACGGCCGGAGCCAGGTGACAGGGTGCTGCTGAGAGCGAGCACGAGTTCGGATTTGGCCGTCAAAAAAATGCGCGTAGCCACAACCATCGATGATTGGCGAACTAAGGAGGTTTTCTCCTTCAATCCGGCAGAACAGGTTTGGGATGGCTTCTTATGGGGGTGGGTGAGGGAGTGGTCCTTCCTTCTACCGGCACAAGCAGCGGGTGTTACCCTACGCTATAAGATCTGGGCGGAAGTTTTGGGCAAGGCTGATGCTGAAGCAAAATCATTGTTTGCGGATAACCAGGCTGCCAGCTTTGAGGCCGCAGATGAATTTGCGATTTATTATGGCGTAGATACCACCCCTGAGTGGGCTCGATCAGCCCGCGTGTATCAAATATTTGTGGATCGCTTCAACCCGGGGGAGGGGAGAGCCTGGCTGCAGACTGAACGCCTGGACCAACCCATGGGCGGAACCTTGCGCGGTATCACCGATAAACTGGAAGTGATCGCGGATATGGGCTTCAATTGCTTGTGGCTGACGCCCATCTTTGCCAGCCCAAGCCATCATGGGTATGACACCAGTGATTATTTTGAGGTTGAGCCACGCTTTGGAACTAAGGAAGATTTGAAAACCTTGATCGAACATGCCCATAAATTGGGTATGCGCGTACTGCTGGATTTTGTGGCTAACCACTGCTCTGATCAGCACGCCGCCATGCGGACAGCCTTGGCTGATAAGAATGCGCCGGAGAAGGACTGGTTCAAATGGAAACGCTGGCCAGCTTACGAGGCCTTCTTTAACGTGAAGTCTATGCCAAGCCTAAACCTGCGTTTTGGTAGCCCCGCGAGGGAACACCTTTTGCAGGCCGCGCGCTACTGGTTGGAGTTTGGGGCGGATGGTTACCGCTGCGATTATGCCAATGGCCCTAGCCCGGATTTCTGGGTGGACTTCAGGAGGGTCTGCCGGCAGGCAAAACCTGACTCTTGGTTCTTTGGGGAAGTGATCCTACCAGCGGATGAACAACGCACTTTCAGCGGCGGGTTGGACGGCACACTCGACTTTCTCACTTGCCAGGCCATGCGTGAAACAATCGCGCGGAAAGCCTGGCCCGTCAGCAAATTGGCTGGCGCTATTCTGCAAGCTGGGGAATACTTCACCCCTGAGTTCAGCCGGCCGGCTTTTATCGATAACCACGACATGAACCGCTTCTACTTCACTGCACAGGAGAGCCCAGCACTTTTGAGGATTGCCCTGATTCTGCTTTATCTGTTGCCGCAACCGCCCATTATCTACTTTGGTACAGAGAATTTGCTATCGCAAGATGCTTCCATTCATGCCCCAGATTCGATTGGCTTTGACGAAGCCCGTTTGCCCATGGATTGGAGTAGAGAAGCCGTGTTCATGCCTTTACTGAGACAGCTGGCTGAATTGCGAGAAGCCAACCCGCAACTGCTGGATGGTGGCTGGGCTTGCGAGCAGGTGGATGACGAAGCTGGAAGGCTGGTTTTGAAACACAAAATGGGCGATAACCGGGATTGGCTTTTTGTGATCAATCTGGGGGATTCAACATATCGATTACCGGTTGAACCCAAGAGTCGATCAATGACATTGGCTGGAACACAGAGAGCTGAGTTCCAAAAGGGTGAATTGCTGCTTGGGACAGAACAAGCTGCCATTATCGAAGTATTCCGGATATAGTCATAAATTTTGCTTTGGATTAAATGAATTGAAGCAAGAATTATTGCTCATGAATTGCTTTCGGCATGAAGTGGCACTGATACTAATTGGTATCAATTAGTATCAATATGTAATATCAGACCGCGTAACGTTGACAGGGCAATTGCATCTAATCTGCTGGATCAAGAACCTATGGGGTTTCAACTTAGGTGATTGGCAATAATCGCTGTCCTTTCTCACAGAACAATC
>CAYVRH010000321.1:0-1919 GCA_964452955.1 uncultured Anaerolineaceae bacterium
CCCAATGGATGGCTTTGGCGGCTTTGGTTAAGCCTTCGGCCCATTCGCCATCACAAGGCTTTTCGCCGTGAATGAAGGTTTCACCCTTTTTGGGCGTGTTCTTCAGGCGAATTTCAAGGCGGTCGATATCCAGCTTCCTGGCCGCCATGTCCATAATCGAATCCAGCGCCCACATGATCTGTGGAGATCCGAAACCGCGGAAGGCAGTTCCAGGAACCGTGTGTGAAAGGATGGCGCGGGCATGAATATGGACATTTGGCGGGTTGAAGATGCCGCAGCCGGCAACCGCTGCCTTGGCTGCAACACGGGGAGAGGCATTCGCGTAGGCGCCGATCAAATAATCGGCGAAAACCTTCATATAGGTCAGCTTTCCATCACGCTGGAAACCAGCCTTGACGCGCACCGAGCTTGAGTTTCTGCGGCCGAGCAGGAAGGTTTCTTCAAGCGAGAGGCGCAGCCGCACAGTACGCTGCAGCTTCATGGCGAGGAAGGCCATCAGGGGTTCAAACTTGGGGTAACCCTTACCTCCGAAGCCGCCGCCGAGTTCCGGGACGATAACGCGTATTTTGGACACGGGCATGCTCAAGGCATGCGCCACAACGCGTTGCAGGAGGAAGGGATGTTGAACCGTGCTGGTGATGATTACGCCGTCGTGGTCAGGCTCCGCTATGAAAATGTGCGGTTCGATCGCGAAGTGCGTAGTCATCGGGAAGGTAAAGCTATCTTCCACTTCAAGATCTGCCTTGGCATTATCAGGATCGCCCCAACCGAAAGTCCACTCGTCCAGGATATTGGTTTTTGAAAGAGCGGGATGTGTGCGGATGGAAGGGTCCTGTACCAGCGGTGCATCGGGCGCGAGGGCTTGCTCCAGGGTGTAGACACCTGGCAGCTCCTCGTAGTCAACCTTCACCAGGCTGGCAGCTTTGGCGGCGAGATCTTCAGTTTCGGCCACGACCGCGGCAACCGGGTCACCAAAGAACTTGGTTTCAGCGGTGGCGATGATGGGCTGGTCATTCAGGAACGGGCCGTAACGGGGAATGGGGACCGTGAAATCTTTATCTGTCAGAATGTAGTGCACGCCTTCCAACTGGCTGGCTTGCGAGGTATCAACGGAAAGAATTCGGGCATGCCCCACATCCAGGCGTACCAGCTTCACATGCAGTGAACTGGCGAATTTCATATCCGCGGCAAACTTGAGACTGCCACTGACACGTTCTTCGATGCCTACCCTCTTTACCGATTTTCCTATTTCTGTCATTGTATTTCCGGTCGCCTTAGCTTGATATTTCTGCAGCATGACCGTTTGGGCCATGCTGCAGAGCTCATTGATTCTTTAGTTGACTTCCTTGACGATGGCCACGAATTCTTCATCCGATACCAGGCCCCGCTTCTGCAGGGAGAGAGTCTTGATCTTGTTCAGGACGAGAGCTTTCTTTTCGTCATCCAGTTTAGGCATGCCCAGGTCATCAAGTTTCATGTCGACTGATGCCAGGCCCGATTTTTTGCCGAGCACGTAACGGGGCTGCTGACCAACAAATGAAGGCGTAACGCCGAAGAGTGCCAGGGGCTGGGTTTTGACCAGGTCAACGCCCATGCCGGATTCGCGGGTGAAAGCGCGTTCGCCAATGACTGGCTTTGAAGGCGCAATCTGGAATTTACTGATCCCGAGCACTTCGTTGGAGAGGTCGTAGAGCTTGTTGAAATTGATATTGCTATCCAGGCCGTAGAGGGCTTTGGCTGAAATGGCAGCTTCATCGAGCGGGGTGTTGCCGCTGCGTTCGCCAAGACCGCCAACAGAGACATGCACAACTTCTGCGCCGGCTGTGAGGGCGGCCATGGAGGTGGCCACACCCATACCAAAATCGGTGTGCGTGTGCACTTCGATGCGCTTCTTGGTGATTTCTTTCATTTGTTTCACA
>CAYVRH010000322.1:0-1919 GCA_964452955.1 uncultured Anaerolineaceae bacterium
TGAGATTATGTGCCGTATTGCGGTATTGTTACCTCCTGAACGCCGGGGCTTTTACACTGATCACCCCAGAGTAAAGGAATTACTAGGTGAAAAGAAAAACTCACCGATTGAGGTAAATGATGATTCCGATCAAGGATAATATTCCCAGCAGGCGTTTCGCCTTTGTAAATTACGGCCTAATCATTTTGAACGTGCTCGTTTTTGGGCTTCAGCTGATGCAAGCTGCTAACCTCGAATCCTTTGTGAACCGTTATGCTTTTATCCCTGGACAGATCAGCTCCGGGTTGGACATGGGTGACATTTTACGCATTTTCACCAGCATGTTCATGCATGGTGGTTGGATGCACCTGGTAGGCAACATGCTTTATCTCTGGATCTTCGGCGATAATGTGGAAGATGCCCTGGGGCACCTTGGCTACCTGGTATTCTATTTACTGGCAGGTTTTTTGGCAGCTTTCGCGCATTTCTTCTTCAACCCGCAGTCCGTGATACCAACCGTGGGGGCCAGCGGTGCGATCGCAGGCGTGTTGGGGGCTTATCTGGTTTTTTATCCTTCCAGCCGTGTTTACACGTTCATTCCGATTGGTTTCTTCTCCCGATTGACCCTGGTGCCATCTTTTGTTGTTCTGGGTCTTTGGTTTGTCCTACAGCTCTTCAG
This sequence comes from uncultured Anaerolineaceae bacterium, assembly GCA_964452955.1. Classification (GTDB taxonomy): domain Bacteria; phylum Chloroflexota; class Anaerolineae; order Anaerolineales; family Anaerolineaceae; genus Mesolinea. The sequence continues at coordinate 659 of CAYVRH010000322.1, forward strand.
CGGTTTTCTCTCAATTGGCGCCGCGGACCAGGGTGGTGTGGCTTTCTGGGCGCATATCGGAGGTTTCGTGTTTGGTCTGTTGATTGGCTTGCTCTTTAAAGGCAGAGCCAAGGGCTTGCCAGTTGAACGCCGGTGGTAAACCCCGAGTGTGAACGACGTTCATCCTGGATCTGATTTCTCCGGGCTTGAAGTGAATCAAAAAAGCGGGCATTTTGCCCGCTTTTGGTATCTGAATGAATTGGAAACAGCTAGCCCAGGATTTGGTCCCGGATTTCACCCCAACGCAGGGCATCACGGATGCCATCCGCAGTCGTTTTTTCCACCTTCCACCCTAGAAGTCTGAAAGCTTTATCGGCGTTGGCGTAAGAGCCGGCCACATCACCCGGACGGGCAGGTTTGATTTCAAGCGGTATTTTGCGCCCAAAAACGGTTTCAAAATCTCTAACGAACTCTTTGACCGTCACACCCTGCTGAGAGCCTAAATTGATGACCGTATAATCGACATCATCAGATTTGCCTTCTTCCACCGCTTTATCAAAGTTGAGGACGGCTTTGAGATGGGCTTGCGCAAGATCCCAAACATGCAGGTAGTCGCGGATGCCGGAGCCATCACGGGTGGGCCAGTCCACCCCGGTCAGATGGAAGACGGGTTCTTTGCCCAGGGCAACCTGCACTAACTTGCCGATCAGGTGGCTGGGGTTTTTGACGTGCAGGCCGGTGCGCAGCTTGGGGTCAGCACCGATGGGGTTGAAGTAACGCAAGGCAATCGCTTTCAGACCGTAAGCTTTGCAAAAATCCTTGAGAACCATCTCCATCGTGTACTTGGTGCGTGCGTACGGACTAAGCGGCTTAAGAGGTGATTCCTCGTTCACCATAAAGTTGGGCACGACATCGTAAATCGCGGCAGAGGAACTGAACACAACCCGTGGATGATCCAGTTCAGCCAGGGTTTTGAATAACTCCATGGATTTGACCACATTGTCGATGTAATAGTTGTAGGGATCTGAGACGGAATCTGGCACGACGATTAAGGCTGCGCAATGAATGGTGGCGAAAATATCCGGATGATCCTGGAAGATTTGTCGCAGGGCAGTTTTATCGGCAATATCTGCCTGATAGAAAATGCGATCACGCACAAATGCTTTGGGGCCTGTGAGCAACGAATCAAGGATAATGGGGGTATGGCCGGCATCCTCCAGGGCTGAGGCAATCGTACTGCCAATATATCCGGCACCGCCGGTAATCAATACTTTCATAGCAC
>CAYVRH010000323.1:0-1916 GCA_964452955.1 uncultured Anaerolineaceae bacterium
GCGAAGTAAAAGAAAGGCTTGACCAGGGCAGAGAGCCCATAACCCAGCACAGCCAGCCATTTGCGGGTCCCCAGCTTATCCGAAAGCCAACCTGAAAACACTTTAAGCACCGAGGCTGTCGCCTCCGCGATGCCTTCGATGATGCCAATGGAGATCAATGGCAGCTTGAGTACGTTTTGCATGAAGAGCGGCAGGATGTTCAGCACCATTTCGCTGGAAATATCCATGAAGAAACTGGTGAGGCTGACAAACCAGAGGTTGCGAGGAATTTCCTTTAATTTTGGAAAGCTTGTTTTTTGTGCCATCAGTAAATATCCTCCAGCGTTAATTATAGGCCTGGATAATCAGCATTTAGTAAATTAGCTTGAACAAGCAGCGCTTCAACCCCATCCGTCTGCCGTATAATTCGATCTTGAAGCAGATCAGCCATAACCTCGAGATGGCCCCTGCGTTTCGTGTTTTGATGAACGGCAAGGTAGGCAATGTCAGATACGATTGATCCAAAGCCCTCTGAAAGCAATACCCAGCGAATCATCCTCGTTACCGGTGCCACCAACGGCATCGGCAAAGAAGTGGCTCTCGAACTACTTGCCCAAGGTCAGCATGTCATTATCCATGGCCGTAATCCCAAGAAAATGGATCAAGTCGTCTCTGAGGCTTTGACTCGCGTGCCAGACGCGAAAATTGACACCATTTTGGCTGATTTTTCCTCCCTCATAGAAGTTAAAGGCATGGCCGAAGATCTGAAAAATCGCTTCCCTCATTTGGATGTGCTCATCAACAATGCCGGTGTCTACTGCAATAAACGCTGTTTTTCCGCTGAGGGCTTTGAGCTAGCCTTCGCGGTGAATTATTTGGCAAGCTTTTCTTTGACCATGCAATTGATGCCTCTGCTTGCCAAGAGCCCTTCAGCGCGCATCATCAACATGAGTTCTATCGGCCACCGCTTTGTCTGGATCAACCCTCTGGATATCAAAAGCCAGCACTTCTTCTGGGGATGGGTGAACTACTGCCGCTCTAAACTGCTGCAAATTCCATTTACTTTCCGTTTGGCTGAATACCTGCAAGGCAGCCATATCACCGTCAATGCCCTGCACCCGGGGATAATCATTGGCACCGAAGTCACCAATACCGCCTTCATCAAGTGGGGCCTACCCCTGGCAATCGGCGCTCAACCTGTGATTAACCTCGCCACCAACCCTGAATTGGAAAATTTGAGCGGAATGTATATTGAACGTTACAAGATCTCAAGGCCAAGCCCAATGGCACTGGATAAAACCCTGAAATCGCGTTTGTGGACCAGCAGCTTCAAGTGGGCTGGCCTAAACCAGGCAGAATACGAGCAAACGCTGCGAGCACTTACCCAAACCGACCCGAAATGTAATCCTCCGTGCGCTTTTCCTTAGGCCGCGTAAAGAGGGTCTCGGTGCGGTCAAATTCCACCAGTCTACCAGTGCGGCTATCATCCGTGTAGAAGAAGGCGGTATAGTCGGAGATGCGCCCTGCCTGCTGCATGTTGTGGGTGACAATCACGATAGTGTAATCTTCCACCAGCTGCCGAATGAGCTCCTCAATGCGCAAGGTGGCGATGGGGTCCAGCGAAGCGGCCGGCTCATCCATCAAGATGACCGATGGTTGCACTGCCATGCAACGGGCGATGCAAAGGCGCTGCTGTTGCCCGCCGGAGAGAGCCAGGCCAGATTTATTAAGGTCATCCTTCACTTCATCCCAAAGAGCCGCCCCGCGCAGGCTTTTCTCCACGATTTCCTTGATCAACCGGGCATCTTTCATCCCGTTTACGCGCGGTCCATAGGCCACATTATCAAAAATGGATTTTGGGAATGGGTTCGGTTTCTGAAAAACCATGCCCACCTGCTGCCGTAGCTGCACAACATCCATGGCAAAGATATCCTTGT
>CAYVRH010000324.1:0-1912 GCA_964452955.1 uncultured Anaerolineaceae bacterium
TTGGTTACAGTCTTGTCGGTCCACTACTGGTCAGTTTCTCACAGTGGTTACTTGGGAAAGCTCAAGAGGATCGGATTGACCGCCTTTACTTCTTATCGCGAGAAGGCAGGATAATGAAGGCGGTTTACGATGCCTGGACTGCGGACATTCCGGATGCACCGCGCTCGGAGTACTTGGTTGTTTCCCGCCGATGTTCCAGCATGGCAACACTAACGTCCTTTGAGGATATGATTGAGATCGCCAAAACGACATACTTTCCGAATTCACTCGGGAAATTACTCATCACACGTTATGGAGTCAACCCAAGCCCAGAGAAGTGGCAGGAAATTTCACAAACAGTAAAACTGGGTCCGAAGAGTATCATCGAAATTCAAGATAAGAAGATCGGGAACCTAAAAGCAGTTCTGACCATTTTGCAGGAAGAGATTTTTGCCCAGGCAGCCAGCGAAAGAGTTGGCTTACTGGCGCAGCTTAAAGAACTTGGCTTTCAAACAGCAAGCAATCCCGCGGTTGTAGACGTTGGATATGGCGGCACTGTACAGGGACATTTGAATAAAATTCTCGAAAAAGGGGTGCATGGGTATTACCTTCTGACTGAAGACCGTGCCAACACGATAGCCAACCACTACGATGTAAGGATCCGTGGATGCTTTGGTGAAAACATAAGCAACATTGAAAACGCGCCAATAATGTTCCGCTTTAGTTTTGAACTGGAAAAATTACTGAGCTCCAATGATGCACAAATTGAGTTTTATCTAGTGGAAAAGGGTCGTGCTATTGGTCAGTATCGCCCGCTAACACCCGCTGAACTTGAGCCTGCCCTCATTAGAGACGATATTCAAGCTGGTGCTCTAAAGTATGTAGCCGATTTGCGGGAAATTCGCCATAACCTGCTGCCGGATTTACAACCATCTTGCTTTGTAGCATCCTCCTTGATGGATGCTTTCCTTGGCAATCTCTCAGGGAACGAAAAAGCACTGCTATCACGCATTGTATTGGATGACTACTACTGTGGGCGGGATTTAGTATCCTAAAGCCGGAGAAAAACCGCGGCTTACTTTTTTTGTGAGCGCGCGAGTAATCGATTGATCAAGCGAAGCGGACGGGTAATTTTCCAGCTTGCACTATTAGCATAACCTACCACTTCATCTTTCAAGGCATCAATCTGTTGATCTCTCTGCAGTAGATCTTCATGCAATCTTGAAAAGCGGGCGTTTGTAAGCTCACGAAGTTCTTCTAACTGTAACGCCGCAGCAGCAAGAGCTTCCAACGTTGGGTTCGCTGTCCGAACCTCCGCAACCCCTCTGCTCGCAATCTGGTCGTAAGCCTGCTGCCATTCGTACCCGTGATCCTGCACCAGCCATTGGCCGCGGATATCTTCTTGAGCTTGTTCAGCCATTTTTACGCACAAACCCGGATCTTTAATTAGGGCTTCTATCTTGTGCTCCCATTCTTGGATGTTTGATGCCAGAAATCCATTTTCACCATCCCGGACCACTGGTTTATAAGGAGGCAATGCTGCATACACACCCACTAATCCGCAGGCAGAATACTCAAGGAACTTGATCGCGCTCTTACAGAGGTTAAAAGGATTATCTACAAGCGGAGCAATCGCAATATCTGCTTCATACCGACATAATTCCTCCTGGAATTCACGGTAATCGTAGCTGTTCACGGGTTTGTAATCCACCTGTGTAAGGCTGGCTAAACCTGCCGGAGGAAGAGCACCAAAAAATGAAAAATGCACACGACTGCCCCAACGCCTGGCAATGTTACGTAAAGGTTCGGCGATACCTTTGATATCAGGTATGTGTGAGGGAGTGCCCATGAATAATATTTTCACCGGCGAACCTTGGGCGCGGATATTTGGTTGTTTGAACTGCCACAAACCTTTATCCAGATAATTGGGTAA
>CAYVRH010000325.1:0-1897 GCA_964452955.1 uncultured Anaerolineaceae bacterium
AATCCCGTCCGGTTCATAAATTACGGCTGTTGGACGAATGGCCTCATGGGCTTCTTGAGCCGAAGCAGCCCGCGTTTTGTAGCTGGGAGCCTTAGCAGGTAGATACGCTGACCCATACTTGTTGAGGATGTATTTGCGAGCTTCTGCCACAGCTGAAGCTGAAAGATTAACAGAATCGGTTCGCATGTAAGTGATCAAACCGCTGGGTTCGCCATTTCCCACATCAATCCCTTCATAAAGCTGTTGGGCAACCTGCATGGTCTTCTTGGTCGTAAAACCAAGCCGGCGGGAAGCCTCTTGTTGTAAGGTGCTCGTGATGAAAGGCGCTCCAGGGCTGATCCGTTTGCTGGTTTTGTTGATTTTGGCGATCTTGAAAGTAGCTGATCTGATATGCTCAACCAGCGTTTTGGTAACAGTTTCGTTTGGAAGCTTTGGGTCATTTTTATTGACTTTTATCAACTTAGCGAAAAAACTCTTCTTCCCATTGATTGGAAGAAATTCAGCTTTAACTACCCAATATTCAACAGGTTTGAAGTCCTGAATTAAGCGTTCTCGCTCAACAATCAATCGTAAGGATATGGATTGCACCCGGCCTGCTGAGAGGCCACTGCGTACCTTAGCCCATAAAATTGGGCTGATGCCAAAACCTACCAGTCTGTCTAGGATGCGCCTGGCCTGCTGAGCATCCACCAGATCCATATCAATTTGCCTGGGATGGGCAAAGGCTGCGTTGACCGCATCATGCGTGATTTCATGAAACACAACCCGTTGGACTTTCTGTTCAGGGATTTCCGCGCTTTGTTGGATATGCCAGGCAATGGCTTCTCCCTCGCGATCAGGGTCAGTTGCCAGGTATACCTGGCTGCTTCGTGTTGCCCGTTGGCTTATGGCCGCCACAATACCTTTTTTATCGTCAGAGATACGGTACTTAGGTTCAAAGTTGTGCTCAACGTCCACACTCAACTGTGTTTTCAGTAAGTCACGCACATGGCCAACAGAAGCGATGACAGAATAATCCTGCCCCAAATACTTACCAATGGTACGGGCTTTGGCAGGCGATTCAACAATCACCATATTTCGGCCTTTGCCAATAAATTCGGCGGGTATAGCTTTAATTCTGGTTTTAGCATTGGATTTTGAACTGGCTTTTGCCGTACTGGCCTTTTTGGGTTTGGCAGTGAGCTTGCTTGACTTCTTTACTCTTTCTGCTTTCTGAGCGACAGGTTTTTCAAGCCCTTCGTGTGCGGCAGTATTGCCCAGCTTGCTCAACTTTGAGCCGCAGACTTCACAGAAACCGCTAGTGATGGGGGATCCAGTTTTGGTAAAACCAGGTACGGGGTCTTTTACATTGCGCTTTGACTTACATTTTAAACAATAAGCTTCCAAAATAGCCTCAAATCTTGATAGGTAAAAATCGTGGCAAATAATACCATACCTGTCAAGCCGGATTATCGAAAGCGTTCTCTAATACCGCCATTCCACAAGGGCAGAATATTGCATTGCAGGTGTTTTGGCTACCAATCCTTCCAATTCCATCATGATTAGCAAAGCGCTAATTCTCTCCATGGAATAGCTCAATTTGGCTGCCAAATCATCAATGTGCAGGCTTTCACCCCCCAGTGCATGCAATATTTCAGCTTCATCCAGGCTAAGTGTTTTTTGTACAGACTTATTGTCTCGATCCGCTTTGACCTGTAGAAAATCGAGCAATTGCCTCGGGTTTGTCATCGGGCTTGCCCCCTGGGAAATCAGGTTATTCGTCCCCCGGCTCATCGCTGCCAGAACAGAACCCGGCACGGCAAAGACTTCACGCCCCTGTTCAACACTGAATTTTGCCGTGATCAAGGCCCCACTTCGCTCTCCAGCCTCTACGACCAGTACTCCACGTGAAAGGCCT
>CAYVRH010000326.1:0-1880 GCA_964452955.1 uncultured Anaerolineaceae bacterium
GGAGCGCGAACGCGGCATTACGATTGTTTCCGCTGCCGTAACTGCCGAATGGAAAGACCATCGCATCAACCTCATTGACACCCCAGGGCACATCGACTTTACCGCCGAAGTGCAGCGTTCCTTGCGCGTGCTGGATGGCGGCGTGGTGGTTTTTGATTCCGTTCAGGGCGTTGAACCTCAGTCCGAGACCGTCTGGCGCCAGGCTGATAAATACTTGGTTCCCCGCATTTGTTTTGCCAACAAGATGGATCGCATGGGCGCCTCTTACGAACGCACCATCGACTCCATCCGCGAACGCCTGGGTGCCAACCCGCTGGCTATGCAGATCCCGATTGGTTCTGAATCTGCCTTCCGGGGCATGATTAACCTGCTCGAAGAGAATATGGTCACCTTCGAAGATGATGGCCGAGAACCCATCCTCAGCCCAATTCCTGAAGAATTCAAAGCTGAAGTTGCTGCCAAACGCGCCATCCTGGTTGAGCAAATTGCTGAACTGGATGATGAAGTTCTCGAAAAGTATCTCGAAGGCGAAACCCTAACCCTGGCTGACCTCAAAAAAGCACTTCGCAAGGGTGTGTTGGAAAGCAAGGTCAATCCGGTCTTTTGTGGCACCAGCCTGCGTAATAAAGGCGTGCAATTGGTTCTAGACGCGGTTGTGGATTACCTCCCCAGCCCCTTAGATGTACCGGCCGTAAAAGCCCACCGTCTTTCGGATGGCTCTGAAGTGTTGCGCCATCCCGATGACTCCGAGCCACTCTCGGCACTGGTTTTCAAGATTGTCACCGATCCATACATGGGCCGTCTGGCTTACATCCGCATTTATTCCGGCAAGATCAAGCAAGGCACCACGGTACAAAACTCCTCCAAGGATAAAAAAGAACGCGTAGGGCGTTTATTGCGCATGTACGCAGACCGGCGTGAGGATGTGGACGAATTGGGCGCTGGCGATATTGGCGCCATCCTTGGCCTCAAATTTAGCTTTACCGGGGATACGCTTTCTGAAACCTCTGCTCCGGTAGTATTGGAGAGCATCAGCTTCCCCGACCCGGTCATTTCCATCGCCATTGAACCCAAGACCAAGGCTGACCAGGAAAAAATGTCTGACTCGCTTGCCAAGCTCGCAGAAGAAGACCCAACATTCAAGATCCGCCAGGACGAAAACACCGGCCAAACTGTTATTTCCGGTATGGGCGAGCTACATCTGGACGTGCTGGTTGACCGATTGCTGCGCGAATTCCGTGTGCAGGCCAACGTGGGTACCCCTCGGGTTGCCTATCGCGAAGCCCTCAGCAAACCTGTCAAAGATTTACGCTACAAGTACTCCAAACAATCTGGCGGCCATGGGCAATACGGCGATGTCATCATCGACCTGGAACCTCTGGAACCCGGCAATGGTGTGGTGTTTGAAGATAAAGTGCGCGGTGGCGACATTCCCAAGGAATACATCCCGGCTGTGCAAAAAGGTATTATCGAAGCCGCTGAATCTGGACCTCTGGCCGGCTACCCGATGACCGATTTCAAAGTCACCTTGACCGGCGGTTCTTTCCACGAGGTTGACTCGAGCGAAATGGCCTTCCGCATGGCGGGCATCTTCGCCCTCCGCGAAGCTTCTGAAAAAGCTGGACCAATCCTTCTGGAACCCATCATGGCGGTTGAAGTGACTGTTCCGCAAGAGTACACCGGCGATGTCATTGGTCAGATCAACGCCCGTCAGGGTAATGTTCTGGGCATGGAAGACCGCTTTGGCAATGCCAAGGCTATCCATTCAGAAGTGCCGCTGGCGCAGATGTTTGGTTATGCCACTGAACTGCGTTCAGTGACGCAAGGGCGCGGCGTTTTCACCATGGAATTCAAGCACTATGCCCAGGTGAACGAATCCA
>CAYVRH010000327.1:0-1841 GCA_964452955.1 uncultured Anaerolineaceae bacterium
AGCTTCTTTCAAGGTGCCCACACCAATTGAATTGGCGCATGATTACCTTTGGCGCATTCACCATGTGACCCCGGGAAAAGGCGAAATCGTGGTCTTCAACCGCTCACATTACGAAGATGTGTTGCCGGTACGGGTGCATAAATTGGTTCCGGAGGAGGTGTGGTCCAAGCGTTACCATCACATTGTTGAGTTCGAAAAGCTGCTGGTTGATGAGGGCACGACTATCCTGAAGTTTTATCTGCACATCTCAAAAGAAGAACAGGCAGTCCGCCTGATAGAGCGAATCATGGACCCATCCAAAACCTGGAAGTTTAACCCGGGTGACCTGGATGAGCGAAAACTTTGGAATGATTATCGCAAAGCTTACGAAGATGTTCTGAACAAGACTTCGACCCCGCAAGCGCCCTGGTATGTTATCCCAGCCAATCGTAACTGGTACCGCAATATCCTTGTGGCAAGCATCATTCGCGACACACTCAAAGGCCTCAAGTGCAAATATCCTGAGAACAAGGAAGATCTGAAACCATATTACGAAGTTCTAAAAGCGGAACTGGACAAAGCAAAAATTCGTTTACCCGAAGTTCCCAGCCCCAAACCAGAGGGTGAGGATCCGGATCTACCTGTCTTGAATGCTGATGAAATTCAGTAAGCTCGCAATGTGATGGATAAAAGCTTCGAGTTCGACCAGGTGCCACTGGAAGCTGTGTTGGTAGGCAGACTGACGCGCGATTATCTGCTGCCCTACAACCGGCCACCCAGGTTGGACACGCTGGGTGGCAACCTGGTGTATGCAACCGGGGGTTTGCTCTTGTGGGGAGGGCGTGTTGGGCTGGCCGCGAAGGTCTCAGCACGTTATCCGTTGGAGTGGTTGGAACGCTTTGAACGGGCTGGCTGCGAGCTCTCCGGGGTTAGAATTGTGGATGATGCCAGCGATGAACGCTTTTTCGTGGCTTACAGCAGCCCCGAAAACGCGCACTATGAAAACCCGCTGCCTTACTTCGCGGAAAGACAATTGCCTTTTCCAATTGAGCTATTGAAATACAACCCACTGGTCAACCGCAGCTGCTCGCGCTTCGATTACAAACCCTATTCCTTTCATGTGACAGACCTGGAGGTCAATTCTGCACATATTTGCCCTATTGACTTTATCTCCCATAAAATCCTGCCTTCGCTGTTGAAAGGCGGCATGGTGCAGACTCTGACCATGCGCGCCGCCAGCTGTTATATGGATTTGAGTTTCTGGGAAGAAATCAGGGCGTTGATTTCTGACCTGACTTCTTTTAGTTTTTCAGAAGAACAGGGTTTACGCCTGTTTCAGGGACGCAGCCTGGATATTTGGGAGATTATGGAAGCGCTGGCGGCTTACGGACCGGAATACGTGCTGGTCAATATGAAGGACGGATCAACCCGGGTATTTGATAAATACCGGAAAAAGCGCTGGATCATTCCGGCTTATCCGGTGAAAGTTGTGGACCCAACCGGTGCATTGGATGCTTTTGATGGGGGTTTCTTACTAAATTATCGTCAGGATTACGACGTAGTGGAGGGGGCATTACACGCAGTGATCAGCATGGGCTTCGCCCAGGAAGGGTCCGGACCGGCTTTCTTGTTGGAGAGCTTGCCCGGCCTGAAAACCGCACGGCTGGATGCCTTGCGCTCACGCGTTATGGTTGCGTAGTAGCCGTAGGCGCTGGGTCATCGACGATTTTTACTTTGTAAAGCAGGGGCCAATTTTTGCCTGTCAGGTAGAGGCTTTTGGTACTTTCATCCCAGGCGATGCCGTTCAGAACGCTGTTGATCTCGGCTTTAGTAGATTCCGGCCGCAACGCGGAGGCATCAAT
>CAYVRH010000328.1:0-1828 GCA_964452955.1 uncultured Anaerolineaceae bacterium
CCGCCACGCAGTATGTGGGCATCCGCGCCAATTTTCTTAGCTTCGGGGTCACTCTTGGCATCGGTAAAAATACCGGTGGATTCAATTACGATATCCACACCAAGCTCTTTCCAGGGTAGGTTGCCCGGGTCTTTTTCTGAGAAAACCTTCAGCGTCTTGCCATCAATCGCAATATCTTTTTCATTGACAACTTCCACTTTACCTGGGAAGATGCCGTAGTTGGAGTCGTACTTGAAGAGATGAGCGTTTGTTTTTGCGTCGAAGAGGTCATTGATAGCAACCACCTCTAAGGTGTCGGAATGGCGTTCGATCAAGGCCTTCAAAACCTGACGGCCAATGCGACCGAAGCCGTTAATACCAACTTGTGTTTTTGACATGTAAACCTCCATGAGATTAAAGAATACGTTTTAGTATTGACTAGGGTACTTTATCAAGAAGATTTTATCACCTTCCTGTTAACAATTTCAAGGAATACAGCCCACCTGAAAACCTTAATTCAGATTTAACACTGATTCTTTGCGAGACCCCAGAACTCCTGTAAATATAAAAACCAAGCAATCACAAGAGCGGGCCTGTGCGTTCCTCGAAGAGATTGATGATGGCTTTGGCTAACTTCTTCGAGTCGTGCCGCCATGGGTAAAGGTCATCTGCCAGGTTGGCCTCATAAACCTTGTAGTTCTTATAAATATCTTCGTCGGCTTTCACCCAGTTAATATCCTGTGCCAGCTGTCCTTTTTGGTCTTTGTTGCAGATAACAAGGTCAAAGAGAGACCTGCCTACATGTCGTTCAAGAACCCGCAGATGATCAGAGGCCGAATAGTTGTCGGTCTCTCCGCGCTCGGTTGCCACGTTGCAGATAAAGTACTTTTCTGCCTTGCTGGATTCGATAGCTTCAGAAAGCCCCATGACCAATAGATTAGGAAGCAAGCTCGTATAGAGGCTGCCTGGACCGATGATGATCAAATCCGCGTTTAGAATCGCTGAAATGGTTGGAGGGTAAGCCAGGGTATCATTGGGATCAAGCCAGACCCTTAGAATCTTCCCAGGCGTGTTTGTCAATTTGGATTCACCGTTAATCTGAACGATTTCACCGGTCTCTGGAACCTGCAAATCGCCCACCAGCTGCACACTTGCCAAGGTGGAAGGCAAGACCTTGCCATATATAGCTAAAACCCGGCCAGATTCTGCAACAGCCTCTTCAAACGAACCGGTAATCTCGGAAAGCGCGGTTATTAATAGGTTGCCAAGTGAGTGGCCTTCAAGCCCCGTTCCAGAACGGAAGCGGTACTGAAAGACCTGCGATAACAAGGCTTCATCATCGGAAAGCGCTGCCAGGCAGTTGCGGATATCCCCCGGGGGCAACACGCCCATATCTTTACGTAGCTCCCCTGATGAGCCGCCGTCATCAGCCACCGTCACAATAGCAGTGACGTTGTGGGTATATTCCTTGATGCCTCTCAGCAGTGAGGAAAGGCCGTGCCCTCCCCCGATGACCACAATCTTGATGCCTTTTTCGCGTTGCCGATAATGGCTGATGGTATCCCAAACAGGGCGCCCGTTTTTCTCAAAAGGTCTGAGCAACGCCCGGTTGGCTCCCCAAATACCCAGGAAGATCAGCGCAAAACCCAATCCACCAAAGAGCACAAAGCGGATTGGTCTCGATAGGAAGCGCAACGAAAGCACCTCAAGCACTGGTATCATGTTCGGGTTTTCAGTGGTCCTGTAGTATTGGAGGATGATCAACGCTAACCCCAGACCCAGGAACATGGCACCGAGTATCGCCAACACCATCCAACGTCGATAACCGGTGCCAGGAGCAAACCAGCGC
>CAYVRH010000329.1:0-1828 GCA_964452955.1 uncultured Anaerolineaceae bacterium
AACCCGGGGCGGTTACGTAGAAGTTGAACAGATTATTCCCGTCCCTGAGGATTTCACTGGTTTTTCTGAGACCATCCTTGAGAAGGCTCCCGTTGAAGCTGCCCCGTATAACCATGCCACCAAGATCACAATTCTAACGGTACACAGGAAAGACGGGCGATCTGCGGGCTTTCCGAAAAACGCCTAAATTGAACTTTTATCTGAAGCAATTAAAAATACTTCACGTTTGCGCGTGAAGTATTTTCCTAATTAAATCCAGGTGCTTTTTTTAATTAGCGCTGAAGAGCACGAATTTTTCGCCTTTGGTGTGGCAGATGGGGCAGACTTCGGGGCGTTCGCCAAGTTCGATGTAGCCGCAAACCGGGCAGAGATAGAATTCGGTAACATCCAGGTCCTTACCCTGTTTGACGGCTTCAAGCGCTTTAGCGTACAGGCGGGCATGAACTTCTTCAGCATCCACGGCGTAACCAAACATTAATTTTGCGGCGTGGTTTTCTTTCTTGGCTTCTTCAACCATGGGCGGGTACATTTCAGTAAATTCGTAAGTTTCGCCATCGATGGCAGCCTGCAGGTTATCGACAGTATCCTTGATCAACTCCATGGCTTTCATGTGGCCGGAGGCATGAATGTGCTCAGCCTGGGCAGTGGTTTCAAAAAGCTTGGCCACATTGGTAAAGCCCTGGGCAGCTGCTTTTTTAGCAAAATTGGTGTACTTCTGGAAAGCCTGGCTTTCCCCGGCAAAGGCATTCTTGAGGTCCTCTAAAGTTTGTGACATACATTCTCTCCATTTGTTATTTTTGATAAAACAAGTATAAATCAAAATTAATTTTCGAGGGTTTAGCCAAGCGCGTAGAAGGTATGGGCTTCTACATGGCCAATATTTCAGGTAAAGTAAGTCCCAGATAAGTTATCGCCAAGGAGCAAAAATGAACAGCAGAGAACGCGTAATCGCCGCTATTGAAGGTCAAAGTGTAGATCAGTTGCCGACCGGGTTCTGGTTCCATTTTGACCCCAGCAGCTATGACAGCGTTGAACAAACAGTACAAAACCACTTGCAATTTCATGAAGAAACACAGGTGGATGTTTTAAAAGTAATGAATGAGAATCAATTCCCTTTCACTCAGGAGATTGCGAGTGCCAAAGACTGGCTCAAAGTTCAACCTTTTGGCGGTCAATTAGATTTCATCGCCAAACAAGCTGAGATAACCAAACGCGTTGTTGACGGTCTCAAAGGTAAGGCTTTCACGGTGCTAACAGTTCACGGCACTTGGTCTTCAGCAGGGCACGCCAGGGGCGTGCGGAGGGGCTACAGTAAAGGCGCCGGTATTTTGGCGAAACTACTGCGCGAAGATCCCAAAGCTATGAGTCACATTTTTGAATTGATTACTGAAGCCTCATGCCGCTTGATTGATCAAGTCAGTAGCTCTGGCGTGGATGGTATCTACTACTCAGCCTTGGGCGGGGAACGCTACCTGATCTCCGATGCAGAGTACACAAGCTGGGTGCGCCCTTGGGATGAACAGGTCATGGCATATGCCAACCAGGCTTTCAAATACAATTTTCTGCACATTTGCGAGGATGATCTTAACCTTTACCGCTTCTCTGGCATTGATGCTGCAGTCGTCAACTGGGGCTCTAACATCCCAAGTAACCCCAGCCTTAAAGACGGATGGAAGCACTTCCCGAATAGCGCGGTGATGGGTGGTTTTGACAACAACCGTGGCGTGCTTTTTGATGGGAACACGGACGAGCTTAGAGCCCAGATTTATAAAATCAAGCAGGAATTGGGCAGCCGCAAGGTTATCCTTGGCGCGGATTGCACCGTTCC
>CAYVRH010000330.1:0-1827 GCA_964452955.1 uncultured Anaerolineaceae bacterium
TCAGGAAAGGCTTGTGCAGAGTTTTATCGAATTTGTTTCGATAGACAGCGAGTCGTGTAATGAAAAGCGGTTCGGCGAAACCATGCTACAGAGACTGCAGGCGCTCGGTTTTGAGACGCAAATGGACGGTAAAGGAGCGGAGTTTGGCAGCAATTATGGGAACATCATAGCCAAATTGCCGGGCAAGGTGGATATTGAACCTATTCTCTTTAGCTGTCACCTGGATACGGTTTCCCCGGGGAAGAATATAAAACCGGTCATCAAGGATGGGGTTATCTACAGTGACGGGAGCACAATCCTGGGGGCAGATGACAAGGCTGGCATCGCGGCTATTCTTGAAGCCATCCGGGTTATTCAAGACGAGAAAATTGCTCACGGAGACGTTGAGTTGGTATTCAGTTTCATGGAAGAAAAAGGGTTGAACGGCGCAAAAAGCCTGGATTACAACCTGGTGAAATCGAAGGTTGTTTACACCCTCGATGAAGGCGCGATTGGCAGGATCGTGGTGCAGGGGCCAGCTCAGGATAAGATTGACGTAAGAGTGCTGGGTAAGGCCGCCCACGCGGGGGTAGCCCCGGAGGAGGGTGTCAGCGCTATCTTGGTGACTGCCAAAGCACTGAGCCAAATGAAGTTGCTGCGCGTCGATGCAGATACAACGGCCAATTTTGGCAGCATCCACGGCGGGGGCGAGACCAACATTGTGCCTTCTGAGGTTGTGCTCAAAGGCGAGGCAAGAAGCCTGGTAAATGAAAAACTGACGGCTCAAACCCAACACATGGTTGATTGCTTCGAGCAGGCTGCCGCGGAGCATGGCGCGCAGGTTGAAATCAAGCATGAAAGGATGTACCCCGCCTTCAAGGTCGAGGCGGATGACGCAATCGTGCTGAAAGCCCAAAACGCGCTTCGAGCGATTGGCCTTGAAAGCGTTGTCGCCAAAACTGGCGGCGGCAGCGATACGAACGTCTATAACTCAAAGGGCTTGAAAGCCGTGACCTTGGGAAGCGGTGAGATGAAGGCGCACACGCTTGAAGAACACGTGCATATTGATGACCTGGTGAATCTGAGCAGATTGGTGATTGCCCTGATTCAGGAATACGCAAAATAGATGGGAAAAGAGATGGAACAAATTAAAGCAATAACCAATGCAAAAATCGTAACCGTAACCCAGGGAACATTGGAGCGCGGAACAATCGTGTTCAGCGACAAAATCCTGGAAGTGGGCGAGAATGTGAATGTGCCGGAAGGCGCCGAGGTCATTAATGGGGAAGGCTTTTGGGTGACTCCTGGCCTGATCGATTGCCACACGCACATTTCCACATTTTATGAGCCCAGAAATATGCCCAGCCTGGGCACTGATGCCAACGAGTGTTCTGACCCCATAACGCCTCACGTCCGCGCTGTGGACGCCCTGAATCCGTTTGATCCGGCTATTGAAAAAACCCGCAAAGCTGGGTTTACCACTGTCTATACAGGCCCGGGCTCAGGAAACCTGATCGGCGGAACAGGCATCAGCTTTAAGCTACGGGGTACGACCGCGGAAGAGATGATCATCCCGGGAACTGAGCAGATGAAAATGGCGCTAGGCGAGAACCCCAAGCGGGCTTTTGGCATGGACAAGAAAATGCCGATAACACGCATGGGATCCGCGGCATTGATCCGCCAGACGCTCTACGAAGCGCGCAATTACGCAGACAAGCTGGAAAAAGCCAAAACAGATCCCACCAAAGCACCAGAACCCAATTTCAAATTGGACTCACTGGTAAGAGTTGTCAGGGGGGAGCAGCGGGTGAGAATTCACAGCCATCGGTCTGATGACATCCGCACCGC
>CAYVRH010000331.1:0-1826 GCA_964452955.1 uncultured Anaerolineaceae bacterium
ACACATGTGCGCCAGGCAATGCAGAAGGAAGCGCTATCGGATAAGAACTGGGCCCGCCACACCACCAGCCTCGCAGCCGTGGAACTCTGGGCAAAAGAACTCAAAAAAGGAAATAAGAATAAAAGCAAATGATTGAACGCAAAGTTATTGTGCTGAGTGATTTTGACGGCACCATCACAACCAGCAACACAATGGATACACTTTATGAACTTCATGCCAGCTGTGGCATGAAGTATGTCAGGGAATGGGAAGCTGGCAAACTAAGCACTATGGAAGAGGAAAAAATTAGTTTCCAGCACATTAAGGCCAGCCGGGCTGAGTTGGAGCATAGCATCGATACGTACATGGTCATGGACCCCGACACCGGTGCATTGCTTGCGCATTGCCGTGGTCAGGGTTATGGATTTGCGATCATCAGCGAGGGTCAAACCTGGTACATCCATTACATGCTAGCCAAGAAAGGTTTAACCGTGGACAAGGTATTCGGCAGCGAACTCACTTTCAATCCAGATGGCAGCTTTTCCATGGCTTATCCATATTTTGACCAACGATTCCCAATGCGCGGCACAGCCAAAGCCGCTATCATCGAAAATTATCAAAAAGCAGGGTACTTCACAATATTTATTGGTGATGGAAAATCAGACACCGATGCCGTCAGAGCCGCAGATAAAATCTACGCTAAAGGACATTTGCTGGATTATTGTCTGGAACATCAGATTCCTGCGGAAGGTTTTGAAAATTTCAAGGATTTGCTAAAGCTTTGGGCCAACAAGTCCCCCGCAACTTAAAAACTTATTTGTTTGTTTTCTCTGAGGGCTTATTGCCTTCTGCGGCAATGCGTGCGGCGGAATCACTGCGCGCTTTGAGCCTGGCGGCTAACATCATGCGATTCAAACCTACCAACAACATACTGCCCAAGGCCAAGCCAAGCACTGCTAATAAGGCAACATACCAGGGACTGCCTTTTTGCAGGAAATATAAAGCGTATGCCGCAAGGGCAAGATAGCTTATCCAGACGCTGGTTGCCAATATAGGTGAGAGCTTCTCAGAAAAACGGACTGCAAAAATATTAGCCAGCAGGATGAGCAGGAAGATTCCAAACACCAACGGCAGCTTCCAATCATTCAGAAGCCAGGTGAGCGCCGTCACCAGGATGACCGTAAGATCCCGGGGAATTAACTGCCAACCATAACGTTTTTGTTGAGCAATTTTTGCAGTGCGTACCTGGCTGATGACATCCTTGAACTCAGCGTCAGTCAGCAGGGAATATTTTTTACGCAAGTCAGGATGCTTCGAGGCTAAACTATCGAGGTCAGAAAGTTTATAATCAAAGAGCAGGCTAGCCAGTGCTTTACCTTGTTCAAGATGTGAGTTCGTTGATTTTTGTGCTTTTGCCATTTAGTACATCCTTGGTTGCCTTGATTATAACCAAAGGCAAGACTATCGAAACCAAAAGGAGAAATAATGTCTGAAAAAGTATTGCAAGCAAGTGAGGTCATTACCCCGTTTGAAACCTTACGAGATGGAATGGTTTGGGTGAATGCTGCAGGCAGAATTGCCTGGGTGGGCAAAGCTTCAGCCTTGCCAGACGCAGCAAAGAGCCTCCCATACGAGGAATATCCTGGCAAGCGCTTATTGCCCGGTCTGATTGACATCCACCTTCACGGTGGGTTCGGCATCTCTTTTGGGGAGGGTGATCTTGCAGGCGGATTGCACACCTACGCCGAAAAGATTGCGTTCAGCGGCCTGGCGGGCTTTTTACTCTCGGTATCTGCAACAACCGCAAGCGAACTAATTGACATTATTAAAGCCTACGTGCAATTGTT
>CAYVRH010000332.1:0-1809 GCA_964452955.1 uncultured Anaerolineaceae bacterium
TTACGATGGAGACCTCTGCCTGGGGAGTGCGGAAATCCTTTCTTCCAGGTAAGCCTCAAGGATAATATGAATTCTGCGACATCAATATTTGGCCTGGTCATTGCCACTTTGATAGGGGCCCTTTTTCACCTTTGGAAGGACGGCGGCTTTTGGCGGCTCGTGCTCTATCTTATCGCTTCGATTATTGGATTTTTCGTCGGTCACTGGGTGGCCGGCGGCTTCAACCTTAATCTCTTCAATGTTGGCGGCTTGCGCCTTTTAGGGGCAGTAGCAGGCAGCATTCTCACCTTATTCCTCATCAACTGGCTTGGCCAGGGTTCCCAAACCCAGGTGAGGCGCTGATGGAGCTCCCGCTGGGGGAAAACCTTGCCCGGGATGGCGATCTCATTCAACTTCAGGGGTCAGGCCACAAGAGCCATATTTTTGTTCTACATTCCGGCTTGACATTGCAGACCCATCGCGGGGTCATCAAGCATGATGATATTATCGGTCAACCCTGGGGTGCGCGTCTGCAATCCCATATGGGGGCGCCTTTTTATCTCTTCAAACCTGGCTTATCTGACCTGATTAACGAGACCAAACGCACCACCCAGATTATGTACCCCAAGGAAATTGGCTTCATCCTGATTACCATGGGGATTGGCCCTGGCAGCAGGGTGATTGAGTGTGGCACTGGTTCAGGGGGGCTCACCACCGCTCTGGCCTACATGGTGGGCGACAGCGGCCATGTCTATACCTACGAACGCAAGGAAGAAGTACAAAAACTTGCCGTAACCAACCTTCAGAAACTGGGCCTCGATGGCCGTGTGGAGTTTAAGGTTGGCAATGCGGCTGATGGCTTTGCTGAACGCGACGCTGATGCGCTCTTCCTCGACCTTCCCAACCCGTATGACTACATGCCACAAGTGAAAGCCTCTTTACGTGGCGGTGGTTACCTGGGCATGATTTTACCGACCGTCAACCAGGTAAGTAAAACCCTTGAGGCGCTGAAGGTCCATCATTTTGCTTTTGTGCAGGTTTGCGAGATCCTGATGCGTTACTTCAAGACTGATTGGGACCGTTTGCGGCCAACCGACCGTATGCTTGCCCATACCGGTTATCTGCTTTTTGCCCGTTCAGTGAACGAACTGGATCCTGAGATCCTGGGAGAGTCCGAGGAGACAGAGGCATGAAACCTGTCACCCAGCTGCCAGACGATCTTGATGAGCGATTGGTGCAATACACCTTGGAAAAACAGGAAATCGTTAATGCTCGGGTACAACTTGAAACCGACGAAGTGATCCAGGCAGCAGTTCTTGTCCCGTTAATCTTTTTGGACGGCGAATGGCAATTGCTGTTTCAACATCGCACCAGTATGGTAGCTACCCATAAAGACGAAGTGTCTTTTCCAGGGGGTGCCTGCGAACCTCAAGATCTTAACCCTGAATTCACAGCCCTGCGTGAAGCTTATGAGGAACTCGGCCTTCCAATTGAGAATGTGCACATTATCGGGCGTTTACCAGTTATGAAAATGTTCCCCTTCTTTGAAGTGACGCCTATCGTAGCTTGGTTGGACTATCAGGATGATTTTTCCATCAACGGAGATGAAGTTTCGCGCATTTTCCTGGTACCCCTTTCCTGGCTCGGCGATGCTTCCAATTGGTATAACCAACCCATTCAACATAATGGTGTGGAAGTGCCTGTATTGCATTACAAGCCCTATGACGGTGAAGTTATCTGGGGATCAACCGCCTATCTTGCCCGAATGGTCACCCGGCTGGTATATTAGCCTGAGATTTACTCCAGTTGACTTGCTTGAATCACTTTCCG
>CAYVRH010000333.1:0-1806 GCA_964452955.1 uncultured Anaerolineaceae bacterium
CGGCCGGCCGGCAAAGGCCAGGCTTTGGTTGGCGATGGTCAGCAGGCCATCCACGGAGAAGCGGTCAAAAAGAGAATTCAGGGCTTGCTGGAAGGCTTCATAGCCGGGTTCATCCGGTTTGAGGGCATAAGAACTGGAAGCCACGCCGGTGAGGAACCTGGCGCGGTCATCGATGAGTGGGTTGTCGAAGTTCCTGGTTTCAGGCGGGTTGGCAAAAAAGGCTTGTACTTCTCCGAGGCGCTCTTTGATACCACCGCCAAATCCTTTGAAAGCGGGGCAGTACTGCCGCAAGATTGCTGCATAGGCTTGAACAAGAGGCGTAGTCTCATCTTTCATGTTCCAAATGAGCACTGCTTCACCCTGGGGCCTGAGCAGACGCTCAGCCTCGCTGTTGAAGCGCTGGGGGTCAAACCAGTGGAAGGCCTGGGCCGCTGTGATGAGGTCAAAATCATGTTCGGGCAGGGAGGTGGCTTCGGCGGGGCGGGGCACTGAGATGAAATTTGGCCAGGCTTGGAGATACTCTTCAGCCAGCGCGCGCATCTCGGCGTTGGGTTCCACCGCGTAAACTGTGGCACCGGTGGAGAGCAAGGCCTGGGTGAAGATGCCGGTACCCGAACCCATATCAGCCACAGTTTTGCCTGGGGCAAGCGCATATTTGTCTTTAAGCCAGGCCAGGAGGGCTGGGGCATAAGCGGGGCGGGCGGCCTTGTAGGCTTCAGCACGGCCGGAGAATTTTTGTGTGGAATCAATCACCTCATGATTTTACACCGCCTTCAGCACGAGGAAGGATCAGTGCGTTTTAATGCATCTGGTAATGACTTGACAGGTACTATACCGAACGGTATACTGAGAAGTATGGAAAACAACCGCAGCCTGATCCTGGAGACAGCCCTCAAATTATTCAGCAATTATGGCTATGAAGCTACCGGCGTGCAGGAAATTTGTGAGAGGACGGGCATCACCAAACCGACGCTTTACCACTACTTTGGGAGCAAACAGGGCTTGCTGGATGCAGTACTGGCAGAAAAAATGCTGCCACTGATGAGAACGTTGAGCTTGGCGGCTGAATACAAGCATGACCTGGTCACCAATATTACCGAAATTCTGCGTTTGATGCTTAGTTATGCCAGGGCAGAGCCGCTTTTTTACCGCCTGCAATTGGGGCTCAGTTTTGCTTCTCCGAAATCTGAAGCCTATTTGGCCATTCAACCATTTCTTAAGCAGCAAACCGAACTGCTGACGGAGTTGTTCAAGCAAGCGGCCAATGACCACGGCAATATGCTGGGCCGGGAAGAAACTTACGCGCTGAGCCTGATGGGAACTGCCAATACCTACGCCTTGCAGGTGCTCAATGGCCAGCTGGAAGCAGATGAAGAGCTGCTTTACCGGGCTGCCCACCAATATATGCATGGCATCTACTCATAAATTTTTTTAAATAAGAAACTATACCGAACGGTATACTCAGGAGAACAATGACGATAATCAATACAAAAACCTTCTTTTACCACCTCTTTCCACTGGGAGCTTGCGGCGGACCGCGGCGAAATGACTTTATCGGGCAGCCTGAAAACCGCATCCTGAAAATTCTTGGCTGGTTGGACCACATCCAGAGCCTGGGTTGTAATGCCATCCTGCTGGGCCCGGTTTTTGAGAGCAGCACACATGGCTACGACACGGCGGATTACTTTACTGTAGACCGACGCTTGGGGACAAACGCTGACCTGGCTGAACTTGCACGGGCTATTCACGAACGCGGCATGGCACTGGTGCTGGATGGGGTTTTCAACCATGTTGGGCGGGATTTTT
>CAYVRH010000334.1:0-1779 GCA_964452955.1 uncultured Anaerolineaceae bacterium
AATGGTGATGTCACTGCGTTGATCTTTCAGGCTTTGAATCCAATTTGTAAATTTGACGTATTTCATCTCTTCAAATTTTGTTTCATCGACCGGGTTGACACCACGGCCAACTAGTTGGATCAGATGATAGCCGAATTGGGTTTGAATTGGCGCGCTGATTTCACCTACTTGCGTCAGGGTGAAGGCCGCATTCAGGAAATCTTTATCCCAGTTCTGGTCTTCCAGGCCCATCCAGCCGAGATCACCGCCGTTGTCCTTGGTTCCATCGATGCTGTAAATCTTGGCGACTTCAGCGAAATCAGCCCCAGCCTTGATCTCTTCAAGGGCTTTTTTGGCTTCGTCTTCTGTTGCAACGATGATGTGACGTACCCAAACTTGTTCCTGCTCGGGTTTCATGTCTTTGGTGATTTCTGCTAAAACTCGATCGCGCAGCATTTGCGCATTGACGAGTTTTTTCATGTCGTTGAAGGTCAAGCCGTAGGATTTAAGCATGTCTGTATAGCTCTTGACTTCTTTGGCATAAACCTGGGTTGTGTATACGGTAGGTGTGGGTGTGGTCGAGGGGACCGCCGTGGGTTCAGCACTGGTGGGGGTAACCTCAGCAGCTGGTTCGGTTGGCAGAGCCTGGGCGGTTGCGGTTGCCTGACTTGAAACGGCTGCTTCCGTGCTCACGACCTGAGTAGGATCAAGTGTGGGGGCTGGAGTTGACGTTTCAGTGGGTTTGATAATTGCCCATTGGGTTTCAGAAAGCGTTGGGGTTGCCACTGTGGTGGGCGTGACCGTAGGAGTAAGCGTTCCTTCCGGATAGAAATTGAAGACGGTTTGTAGTTCTTGTTTCAATTCTTCTTCAGAAACCTTGATTCCGAGCTTGTCAGCTTCTTCTTTAATCAGTTGGTCGTCAATCATGCGATCCAACACAGTTTTGCCATAATTGACGGGGTTGTTTAATTGATCCACCAGGTTTTTAGCGGTTGACATAAAACTGGTTCCCATGGAACCAAACATTTGGCCGTATTCAGCATAACTGGCGGCCTGGTTCAGAGAAGTCAGACGGGAATAACGGACTTCGCTCTCAAACTCACGAGCCGTAATCTTCGTGTCGCCCACAAAAGCTACCGCTTTATTAGGCTGTACATAAAGTGTGTTGACCAGGGAATAGACAACCAGGGCTAACACGGCCAACAGAATAACACCACCAACAATCATGATGGTGCGAATCTGCTGTTGCTCTTTTTTCTGGCGAACAATGTGCTTGCGTGTAACCAGTTTTGGCTGTTCAGATGGTTTTGCCATATTCAGCCTGGTTATTCTTTGTTGTAATTGTCAGTCCAAAGATCACCAGCGAAGGGGATCAGGGCGATGTGGCGGGCGTTCTTTACCGCGGAAGCGATTTCGCGCTGGTGGCGGGCACAGCATCCGGTTTGACGGCGAGGGCGAATTTTGCCAGTTTCGTTAACGTAACGGCCGATGAGCTCAGTGTTTTTGTAATCGATTTTCAAATTCTTATCCGAGCAGAACTGGCAGAATTTTGGTCTGGAAACATACTGGCGGCGGTTGCCACCTTCTCTGTCGCCACGGTTTTCACGGGGGGTGTAGGGTCTTTCAGACATTTTTGGCTCCTCTTAGTCCACACGGACGATAATGTGGCGCAACACCTGTTCGTTGTAACCCAGGGCGCGTTTAATATTGACGATTTCAGCTGGACTGGAAGTGAAGGCAACTAAAACATAATAGCCTTCGCGGGTTTTGTTGATGGGATAAGCCATCTTGCGTTTGCCC
>CAYVRH010000335.1:0-1774 GCA_964452955.1 uncultured Anaerolineaceae bacterium
ATTACTTCCCGCTGAATGTGCACGAAGCGCTGATGATCGAACCCACCGAGACCGAATCCCTCGAGTCCATGGATGCGTTCATCGACGCGATGCTCAAGATTGCCCAGGAAGCCCGCGAAGAGCCGCAATTACTGCACGACGCTCCGCACAACACACCGGTTGGCCGCTGTGATGAACTGAAAGCTGCGAAGAATTTGGTCTTATGCTGCTACCCTTTGGATGAATTACAAAAGAAATAAGTTCTAAGTGCTTAAAAAAACTGCCCTATACAAGGGCAGTTTTTTAATTAAGGCAGGTCTTCGCAGGCCGCAGCCAACTTAGCTTGAATAATGGCCGGCTCCGCATTTGGATCCAGGGTGTCGAAGCGGGCTTTCTGAATACCCATTGGGTTGAAGGGTGGCGAGACGTACAAGGCAGGGTCCGCCTGATGCACGATGTAGCAACCGATATAAGCCTGTTGCAGACCAGCTTTGGTCTCGGATTTCATCATGACAGGCACTTTCCAATACCAATTGCCCGTCGCAGCCAGTTTTTCGGGTGCTGTAATGGCCCCCAAGACATTTCTGGTATCGAGATAGCCATTTTTGAAGGTTATGTAAGGGCCAGGGAAAATGGCAGGTGCTTCAAAATAACTGTAAGCCCGGGCGTATTCCTGCCGATTCAAGGCATTCCAAAAGGATGAAATCAAGGCAACCGGGTCGGAGCGGCTGTCAATATAATACTTTTCACCAACCAGGCTGATATCGTCAGAATTTGAAATGGACACTTCGAGAATGCCAAACTCAGTACCAGTGCAAGCTGCATCAATAGCTGCTTTAGCAGATACATCCGCACTGATTTGGGTCAGTTTACCTCTTATCAAGTGCCGGCCGTGGTATTCCTTGCTGTCAAAAAGGGCTGGGTCAGGTGTACGAATTACATAGCAGCCACTCCAGCGTGCGGCAAGGCCATTTTGAGTGCCCTGAAGAATGATTCCAAAGGTCGTGTAAGTTGAACCCATAGCGCGGTCTTCACCTGCTTTGATGACACTTAGCTCTTCCGGCAGGATCAGAGAATGGGTTCGGTCAAAGGCTTCGTATGGACCAGCAAAAGCAAAGTCATCATTCCAGAAATAATATGCCATCGGCAGTAGATGCTGTCGGATTGCATTGAAATAGGAAAGCAAGAACTGATAGGCTGAACCACGCTCATCCAGATATTTTCCATCAGTGAAGCGGTATGTGGAAGGCAGCGTTATCAGCGTACTGGGAGACGGTGTTTGCTCCACAGCCGTTTCAACCGGAAGATTTGTGGACATTGAGCTTTGTTCGGTTGAAACTACTGAAACTGGAACAGACTCAGTAACTCTCACTTCTGGTTGCGTCGTTGTTGACGGAGATACCAGCGTTGAGGTCGACTTTGGTTTAAAAGAAGTTGCGAGAGTTGACACCATATCCCTTGGGCTTACGGAGCAGGCACAGGCAAGCAACAAAATCAAGCTGAGAATGAGAAGCGTCTTTTTCATACCATTTATCATCACTTAAAGGAAAAACTCTGAGTTTGATTATACCCAGACCCACAGCTAAGATAATCTGCCCCATTCAGGGTAATACTTTGGATCGCGAGCTTTACGAAAGGACAAAAATTCGATCATTGTTTCATGCTCGATAATCTCTCACTCAACAAACAAAAACCGGAGCATTCTCGTGATCTCCGGCTTACTTCAGAAGTAATGGCTTGCTACTTGAGATAAAGGGTCACTGGGCAGTGGTCTGAACCCATGATCTCGCCATGT
>CAYVRH010000336.1:0-1773 GCA_964452955.1 uncultured Anaerolineaceae bacterium
TATGGCTTTCAAGCGGCCAGTAAGGCCAGGCCAGGTGGTCCGTTTTGAGTCCGCAATTGTCTGGACCGGCAAAAGCCGATTAATCGCGCATGTTCGCGGGGCGGTAAAGGATGCTGAAGCGATTGAAGGCTTCATGACCTTTGTCTACGTGGATGATGAGGGAAAGACCCGCCAGCATGGTCTGCAATTTGAGGCTTCCAGCCCGGAAGAAGAAGCTCTGCAGCTGCAAGCCCAAAACCTGGGCTATTAGGATCAGAAGGAAAGGGGAAGCCAATGACTCTACGGACCACTCGCAACGCCATCTGCACCACAGTAAGTGTCGAGACACTGAGTGTGAAAGGTGTAAGACTTTACCATCTGCCTTACTACCCGGATGACCGCGGAGATTTGACCGTTGGAGAACTGGGATGTGGCTTGCCTTTTCTGCCAAAGCGTTATTTTGTGGTCTATTCTGTTCCTGGCCCTGAAAACCGTGGGGATCACGCCCATCTGAGTTGTGAGCAATTTATGCTCTGCCTTAAGGGCAGTTGCAAAGTCATGGTCGATGATGGCAGTCATTGCGAAGACATCCTGCTGGACGATCCGACCCTCGGGCTATATGTTCCGCCGATGGTCTGGGCCAAAGAGCACCATTACTCCAGCGACGCCGTATTACTGGTTTTGGCATCAGAGGTTTATCAGACAGAAGATTATATCCGCAGCTACGATGAATACCTGAGGAGGTTGAATGGATAAGAAAATTCCATTTCTCGATCTAAAAGCTGCCTATCTTGAAGCACAGGAAGCGATTGATGCGGCTTATTACCGCGTGATGCACTCGGGCTGGTACATCATGGGGGAAGAGCTTGAAGCTTTTGAGGTTGAATTTGCCCAATTTAGCGGGGCCAGGCACTGCATCGGGGTTGGCAATGGTTTGGAAGCCCTGGTTCTGATCCTTCTTTCGAAGGGGATTGGCGCCGGGGACGAAGTCATTGTGCCGTCCAACACGTATATTGCTTCCTGGCTGGCGGTCTCAATGGCGGGCGCCAGGATGGTGCCTGTCGAACCCAAGCTGGCAACTTACAATCTGGACCCCGACCTCATCGAGGCGGCAATCACACCATCAACCAGAGCGATCATGCCGGTGCATTTGTACGGTCAAAAAGCTGAGATGAAGGCCATAACAGAAATTGCCAATCGGCATGGTCTTTTTATCATCGAAGACAGCGCCCAAATGCAGTTGCGCGGGCATGCCCCTGCCAAAGAAGTAGCGGCAGGATCAGCGGCTGGCTTTAGTTTTTACCCGGGTAAGAACCTGGGCGCTTTCGGAGATGCTGGCTGCGTGGTAACCGATGATGACGAACTGGCTGATAAAATCCGGATGATCCGCAATTATGGCTCGAAACAAAAATATTACAACGAATTTCAAGGGCGCAATTCACGCCTGGATCCATTGCAAGCGGCTTTTCTGAGAGCGAAATTACCGCTGCTGGAGAGTTGGAATTTGCGCCGGGCTCAAATCGCTGAATATTACCGCGACAATCTGGCTGGGTTGGACGGGCTGGTACTGCCTGTAATCGCGACTGGTCAACCGCACGCCTGGCATATTTTTGCGGTAAGGCACCCATACCGGGATGCTCTTCAGGCCTGGCTGGGGGAACGCGGCATCGGAACCTTGATCCACTACCCAATTCCGCCCCATCTTTCCAAGGCCTACGCGGATTTGGGGTACAAGCAGGGTGATTTCCCCATCGCGGAGGAAATCCATCAGACAGAACTGAGTTTGCCGATGGG
>CAYVRH010000337.1:0-1767 GCA_964452955.1 uncultured Anaerolineaceae bacterium
CAGCACCACTGCTGCTTCGGCCATATTACGCCAGCTGGGCAAAGCCCAACCCAATTCCCGGGTAGATTCGCTGCCTGGGCGCTTGCGAACGCGTTGGATGATAAAGCTGATCAATGATGGCACAAACAGTATGGGGGCGAGCAGATTAAATTCCATTTACTTTACCTCGATTTTCTTTACGCTATCTTGCTGGTGGACTGAAAGCACCCATATCGTTTTCTCAGCTGTTGACGCAGCTTGATAAAAACCGCACCATATTTTTAAGTACTTCCATATCAATGTTCCTTTTGCTCAAGTTTTTCTGATTTTCAATTTGAATCTGAGCATATTTGGCCAAGAAAAATCAACGCGTATCGTTAGAATGAGACTCCATCCTAAAGAAGTCCACATCGAGAATTGCGTAAATCAGTTCATCCGCCCAAGCCTCCTTAAACCAGCGCGTTTGGCGCAGATAACCTTCTCTCTGCATGCCGATCTTTTCCATGACCTTCGCTGATTGGGCATTGCCGGCATGGCAGAATGCCACCACCCGATGCGCGTGCAGATTGCGAAAGGCAAATTCGAGGATTTGACGAGCTGATTCTGGCGCGTAACCTTTACCCCAGTCATCCATTCGTATAGCCCAGCCGATTTCCCATTCACTAATGCTGGGGTTCTGAATAGTCAGCGAGACTCGCCCAATGAGCTCATACCTGGGTGGAAGGGTAACCCCGAGGTAATAATTCGTCCGCGGCACCTCCCTGGCGTAACGGATGGCGTTGTTGAGGTAACTTTGTGCCGTGTCACTATCCGTAAGGCCAGGTTCAAATTGGCACATTCCTGGTTGAGTCTCATAAGCCAATAAGCCCTCCAGGTCATTTTGCTTGAATTCACGAATAGTGAGATGCTCGCCAGTGATACAGACAATTTCTTTTGCGTCAGTGATTTTATTGCTCAAGATAGACCTCTATATTTGTAAATAAATTCCTGATTAATTCTTGGCTCGTCACTCCAATAGATGAGGCAGAGCTGGGGGTTGTGGGCTACCGAAGGCGAAAGCCAGATACACTAAAAAAATGGCGATGCCAAAACATATGATCTGCAGGGCAATTATGGAAGCTCTCGCGAATTTGCCATAGTGCTGACCTTTCTTCAGGAGCGCAATGGTTAACAGGATCAAGGCAGTCGACCCTAAAAGCAGGGGCGCGGATACAAGGATTGATAAGTATTTCTCATTTCCATCAAACATTCTGATAACTCCCGGGGAGCTTTAAGCTCGTTGTTAATTGACCTGATACCCCCGTTGGTGGATGCGCGTACTTAGGTCCACGTTGAGGATGATTTTTTCTGCATCAAAATAGGCCCATGGTGACCCTTGATCCAACCACATCGCCGAACCAATGGATTCGAGGCTTCCCTTTGGTAACGACATTTTTGGCTCGTTGAAAAGAATCCACAGAATTTTGTCTTGCATATCACCAGATTCACGATACCGCATCGCTTCCATGGTATCAATCAAACCAGTCACTGGATTAAAGCGCACCAGGAAGTTTTCTTCGCCAGCCTCAAACGGAACAAAAAGAAGTGCTGTATTCCCGTCCACAGCTTCCCAATGAATGCGTGGATCGGTCACCCAAATGGCAGGAAACCAGACCCCCTCTGCCCAAAGGGTTAAATTTGCAGCCTGGTTGCTGTTCGGATCGTTGTAAATTTTTGCCATCGGGCTCTCAAAAAAGCTCTCGCCGTTGAGGTATCCTTCGTTTACCTTCAGGATAGGGATACCAAATA
>CAYVRH010000338.1:0-1752 GCA_964452955.1 uncultured Anaerolineaceae bacterium
CGTTCCAGAAAGCAGCACGCCATGTGTCGGCCATATCGCCGTTCGAGAAGGCAATCTTGTACTTCTTCAGGGGTTTGACGCCGACGGTCTCAAGTCCGGGGAACATGTCCTTGGAGAATGAGGCAGGGGTCAGGGACACACCATCAGGAGCATCCTCACGAGCTTCAACAGTTCGTGCGGTGGAGGCAGCAGGGGCAGCGGGGGCTGCTGGTTCCGCCGGGGCGGTGGTGGGCGTGCTGGCGCAACCAGCAAGCACAGCAAGAATCATGATACTTGCTAAAACAAACGATACTAACTTCTTGAACATTTAATTCTCTCCTACTTTTCTATATATTTTTGAATAATGTGCCGGTGCACAATTATTTCTCACTTTTTTACCTGGCGGCTTAGACGCATATGCCTAAAGCGCTGCCAAGTTTTTGTATTCGGCAGCAAGATCCTTATAAAGGTTCTGATAGATGCCGTAATACTTCATATACTCCTCGTGGCGGGCTGCGTCTGGACGAAGGCTTTGATTGCCTTTCACCAATACCGAGCAGGCTTCCACAAGCGAGGTGTAGATGCCCGTACCCACGCTGGCCAATATGGCGCTTCCATAGGAGGGGCTTTCAGAGGAGTTCAGTGTTTTCACTTCTGAATTAAAGACGTCTGCCAGCATGCCCCGCCACACCTGGCTGCGAGCTCCGCCGCCACCGACCAGCATCTCGGGGAAACGCAGGCCCAATCCTTCAAAGATGCGTACGCTGTCGTAGAGCGAGAAGGCGACGCCTTCCATAACGGCCCGGATGAGGTGTTTGCGGCTGTGGGATGCGGATAAGCCGAAGAAAACACCACGGCAATCCGGGTCCATATAAGGGGTCCGTTCTCCCATCAGATAAGGCAGATAGACGAGCTTGTTCGAGCCGATGGCAACCGATTCAGCTTCAGCGTTCATTAATTCATAAGGATCGATGTGCATTTCCTTGGCTTGCTGCATCTCTTCGTGGCAGAAATTATTTCTGAACCACTGCATCGAGAGGCCAGCAGCCTGGGTAACACCCATCATGTGCCACTCACCTGGCACCGCGCTGCAGAAGGTATGCACTCTGCCCTGGGGGTCGATCTTCATCTGGCTGGTATGCGCAAAGACCACACCGGAAGTGCCGATGGTGGTAAACGCTTTGTCATCCACCACCACGCCCATGCCAACTGCGGCTGCGGCATTATCGCCTGCGCCTGCCACAACCTTGGTTCCCTCTGCCAAACCGATCAGGTTGGCAACCTCTTTGGTGATTTGCCCTGAGACCTCAAAGGACTCATAGACTTTGGGTAATAGGCTCAGGTCGATCTGCAAATCATCAAGGACGGTTTGCGACCAGTCACGGTGGGCAATATCCAGCAACTGGGTGCCCGAGGCATCGGAAACGTCTGTGGCAAATTCGCCGGTCAGTTTGTAACGGATGTAATCTTTGGGAAGTAAAGCTTTTCTGCACCTGGCGTAGAGTTCGGGTTGATTGTTACGTACCCAAAGCAACTTGGCCGCGGTGAAACCAGTTATGGCCGGATTAGCCGTAATCTGAAGCAGTTTTTCAGGACCGACAGCTGTGTTGATCTGTTCACGTTCGAGAGCGGTGCGTTGATCGCACCAAATAATGGAATCGCGCAGTAATTCGCCATTCTCATCCAGCATAACCAGGCCGTGCATCTGGCCAGTCAAACCAATCCCCGCGATTTCGTGGGGGTTTACGCCGCTCTTGAGCAAAACTTCGCGGC
>CAYVRH010000339.1:0-1743 GCA_964452955.1 uncultured Anaerolineaceae bacterium
ATTGTGCGTTTTCGTCGTTGGTTAAGGGTCCTCTTCGTGAAGCCCTTGTGCAGGAATACGAAAGTTATTATTACTGCGTGATGACGAAAATCTGAGAGGTCGATAAAAAATGTTCACTCGATTACTGATTGCCGCTCTTGTCGCTGGTAGCATATATGGTTTGATCGCTCTAGGTTATAGCCTTATCTATAGAGCATCTGGAATTATGAATCTTGCCCAGGGTGACCTCATGTGTCTTGGTGGTTTTCTTGGTTTCACTTTTTATAGCGAGCTGAAATTTCCATTCCTAATAGCTTTAGCATTAACAATATTTTGTTGCTTTATTGTCGGATTTATCCTCGAAAAAATTGTTATTAGACCGATATTCCAGAAAAGCACAACCACATCCGTCATTATCCTGGCTACTGTGGCGGTTTCTTATATCATTCAAAGCCTCGAAATCATTGTCTGGGGGGCTGCTCCTCTTTCTATGCCCTCTTTTCTACGTGTCGACACGATCAAGTTCATGGGTGTCATTTACCAAACCGAAGCCATGCTTTGCATCGGAGTAGCACTGGTTACCATGCTAGGCGTCCATTTCTTTATGAAGAAAACTTCATTTGGCATCGCTATGAGAGCGGCTGCCATGGACCCGGTTGCAGCAAGAAGCTGTGGTATCAATGTTGAACAAACAACGCGAATGACTTGGGCATTATCAACAGCCATAGCTGGATTGGCTGGTATTATGGTCGGTCCACTCTATGGAGTGACCACTACAATTGGTACTTACATGTCGGCAAAAGGCTTTGCCAGCGCTGTAGTAGGCGGTTATGGCGATATGTATGGTGCCATTTTAGGCGGAGGGGTGCTGGCTTCGCTTGAATCATTCTCGGCAGGATATATTTCCTCAACTTTTAAACAGCTTATTGCTTACCTTTCTGTGCTAATCATTTTGTTTGTCAAGCCTAGAGGTCTGTTAAACGCCGAAGCTGTAAAAGATTAATGAGTTGAAAGGATAAAGACCTTGAAAATTTCTGCGCAATCATCTGGTCGAAAGAATTATTTAAAATATCTACCGTTTTTAATAATTCCTTTCTTGCCACTATTTATGAAAAATTTCCAATATGGCATCATGCTTCTTTGTTTTGCCGAAATTTACATCATTGCCACCACCGGCCTTGATGTTCTCTACGGCTACTCTGGGCAGATCACTTTTGCTACTTCAGCTTTCTTCGGGATTGGAGCCTATTCTTCACAATCCCGGCGGCTTCCTTAATTGGGTGCATTATTGCCATAATATTCGCAATTCCAGTCTCCAAATTGCGCTTTGCTTTCCTTTCGCTTTCAACAATTTCTTTTGCCTGGGTCGTCTACAATTTGATTACCCGCTCTCCGGGTGGCATTACCGGCGATTACAATGGTATGTTTGTGGAAAGGATAGTATTCTTTCCGAATGGTCCGGATCGGATTATTCAATATTTCTACTTCGGCTTAATTTGCGTCGTTTTGTTTGTTGGTCTGAAATTCTTGCTCGTACGTTCACGAGTTGGCAGGGCTTTCTTGGCGATCAAACAAAATGTACATGCCGCTGAAGGTATGGGTATTAATGTCAGAAAATACAAAGTTTACGCGTTTGGTGTGTATGGCCTTTACGCAGCATTTGCTGGAACCCTCTACGGTCACCTTGTAGGGTTTATAAGTCCTGAAACAGTTGCAGAAACTCAGTCGGTTCTATTCCTTATAATGGCGATGTTTGGTGGATTG
>CAYVRH010000340.1:0-1739 GCA_964452955.1 uncultured Anaerolineaceae bacterium
AAAGGGTCCATAACGGGTGGCCTGGTCAATACTTTCTGGTGTGAAGGTTTTGCCTTTGATGCCGGAATCCGCGCGTTTGAGAACTCGGGCATCATTTTCCCGATGCTCAAAAACCTGGGCATCGACCTGGAATGTACCAGCAATCCCGTTTCAATTGGCATTGGAGAGCAATGGGCAAGGGTCACCTCCCGCGAAAGCCTGAAAAGTTACGCCGCCATGCTCACGGGCATCTTCCCGGAAAACGCGGCCGATATCGCCAGGATCATCGAAGAAATCAAAAAAGTGATGGGGTACATGGATGTGCTTTACGGCATCGATAACCCCCTCTTTGTTGAGAACATACAGGACCCAAACTACCTTTTCAAGACACTGCTGCCATGGCTGTTCAAGTATTCACTCAATATCGGCAAAGCCATGCGGCTGGATATGCCAGTTAATGACTTTCTGCGCAAGTTCACTGACAATCAAGCTTTGATTGACATAATCGCTCAGCACTTTTTCAAGGATACGCCAACTTTCTTTGCCCTCAGTTACTTTGGCCTTTACCTGGATTATCGCTACCCCAAAGGCGGAACCGGTACGCTTGCCCAAAAAATGACTGATTACGTACTGGGTGCTGGCGGTGAGATAAAGCTGAAAACAGCCGTCAAGCACGTTGACACAGCCAAGCGGGAAGTCACCACAGAGGATGGTGAAACCTACGGATACAAAAAATTGGTTTGGGCTGCAGACCAAAAAGCGCTCTATGCGGCAATCAATGATCAATCGACCCCACAGATTGAAACTCAACGCAAGCTCGCTGCACAAGGCGAAGGTGGTGATTCCATTTTGACCCTCTTCGTCGGGGCCAACCTGGATACAGCTTATTTTGAAAACTCCTGCGGTGCGCATGCCTTCTACACGCCAACCACCAACAGTCTTTCTTTCCTTGAGGATTGGCAGACAGCTGCCGGCCAGGGTAAAGATGCCCTGCTTAAGTGGGTTGGCGATTACTTTGCCCGAACCACCTACGAGATCTCCTGCCCGGCATTGAGGGATACCTCCCTAGCGCCTGAAGGCAAAACGGGTGTCATCATTAGCTCGCTGATGGATTACCGCCTGGTGCGACGCGTGGCAGATGAGGGATACTACGAAGAATTCAAGCAATTTTGCACGGATAAAATCCTGGAGGTGCTTGAGGGTTGCCTATTCCCAGAACTACGCAAGAATATTGCCTTCAGCATGTGCTCCACCCCGCTCACCATCGAGCGTGAAACCGGCAACGCGCAGGGCGCCATCACCGGCTGGGCCTTCACGAACAAGGCAATGCCTGCTGAAGCCCGCTTCACCAAAATCGCGAACTCAATCAAGACTCCCTCTGAAGATATCTTCCAGTGCGGGCAGTGGACTTTCAGCCCTTCCGGGTTGCCGATCTCAATCGTCACTGGCAAACTCGCTGCTGATGCTGTCAAACACGCTCTTAAGGATGGTTCCTTCTAAGTCTAGCTATTCG
This sequence comes from uncultured Anaerolineaceae bacterium, assembly GCA_964452955.1. Classification (GTDB taxonomy): domain Bacteria; phylum Chloroflexota; class Anaerolineae; order Anaerolineales; family Anaerolineaceae; genus Mesolinea. Next base: position 1,493 of record CAYVRH010000340.1, read on the forward strand.
TAGGTGACAGTTTCAATAAGAAATTGAACATCATCGCCAGCTTTTGCCGCTGGCGATGTACTTTTGTAATCCATTCTTTTGCTGATAACAAACCGGAAAGCCCGGTTCACTTGGGTGTGAGGTTCTTCAAGAATTTGCTCGTGACTGAAGAAGCCAAACTCCATTGCTCCTGTGGGCTGATGCTGGCCTGACCATCGCCTGGCTGCAGGCCGTAATCGCCGAATTGGGCATGGTTGCCGCCTTCAAT
>CAYVRH010000341.1:0-1729 GCA_964452955.1 uncultured Anaerolineaceae bacterium
TCCCGGTAACGGGCAGCAGCCAGCAGTGCATTCTGCAAACCCGGGCTCTCGCGCAAGGCGAAAAGCGCTTTTGGCAAGGCCGGGTTGATCTGGTCCGCGGCGCATAAAAAGGCGTAAAGGGCATCCCGCAGGGTCTGATCTTCGTTGGTAAGGCTGGTCGTGCCCACACGTAGCTGCCAATCTGCTTGTTTAGGGTCGCTCTTGCCCAGCCGGGTGGCGCTGCGCAGCAAATAGCCCTGGGCAAGCTCCCTTGAACGCTCCCGCCAGGCACGCACATAATCGGATTGTTCCTGCACCGCTTCTTTGCGTGGGCGTCCAGCTGAAGAAGGTTTTTCGGCAGGGATCATCCTCGGCAATGATTTTGACCGCACCCAGGCCTGCAAGGTGGCTTCCCCGCCTTGCACCCAGAAGCGGTCGCGGTCTTTGCCGCTGGCCCAGTCAGTATAGCCGCAAGCGCGTGCCATCAGGTATAGCCCGCCCAGGTCCGTGCCCATGGCGGGCAAAACCTTGCGGAACCAGTACCAGGGCACCGCCAAAAAGCTTTCCGGGCGAATGAGGGCAGTGGAAAGGGCGTCGCAGAGGCTGAGCAGCTCGCCTGTTAGGCGGGTATTGGGCAGCAGCTGGCGCAACAGGTCTGGCACGGAAAGCGCTTCAGTAAACCGGTCATCCGTGGGTGCACGATAGGGGAATTGCAGGATCTGGTTACGCGGGGTTGCCAAGGCGGCTGCCAGGGCTTTGCCAGGGTTCTCCCGCAGGCCCTCAGTTAGCAGGAAATCAGCCAGGTCAGAGGCATCGCCCGGGGTCAGCAGCGCGCCACGGTATTGATATTGGTTGGGCAGGCGTTGCACCTGGCCGCGCACTACCTGATGGCCAGAGCCAAGATTGGTGATAAACCAGTCCAACGACCCGCTTTTCATCAGGCGGAAGTAAGTTGCCCGGCTTAGCGCCCCACCCAGCATGCCCAAGATGCGCTCAACCTCCAAGCAAACTTTGTCGCCAGCCTTGGGAGTGCCCTGTTCTGGGCCGCGCGCCTTACCAAAACGATAAAAGGCCTGGCGCAGGGCGATAGCAACCAACACAGCGTCGGTACCGACATAAGGGATGAAGCGCAATAGGTAAATCGGCACCGCGGCGATTGATTCGGGCTGCAGGATGGCATCTGTGACCGTGCTGGCACCCGCGCTGAGCAGGATGCTTTCAGGGGTGAGGGCGGCCGATTGCTTTGAAATATGCGCTCTGGCTTTGATTTTTTTGGTCGAAGATGGCTTTTGTTCATCTGAAAAGCTAAGTGCGGTCTCAGAGGAAGTGTGTTGTTCAAACACCTGCACCCGCAAGGGTTGTTGGGTGATGGTGAAAACCTGGCGCGCCAGATCAGGGTAACTCGCCGCCAGGGCGGGGAAGCTTTCCACTGGGGCGGAAAGTATGTAAACGCCATCGTAGGTGGCCAGGCAGGAATCGACCAAGCCCTGCAGCGCCGGGTTGGGGCTAAGGGCTTCACGAATCTGAGGCCAGGCGTTCACGGTGCTGCTCATCCGAATGCCTTTAAATTTTGCATGTGCGTATGTTTCGTAGCGGCGGTTCGAGTGCAACGAGGCCCGCCTGCTGACTTTGTTCTGGAAGACTCTTCGCTGCGCTCAGAGTGACAAGATTCAGAGATTAAACCCAGATTGCTAACCCTCGCCCTTCGGGCTTGGTCACACACTATGGCACGTTGTGCCGCGAGTGCAGG
>CAYVRH010000342.1:0-1721 GCA_964452955.1 uncultured Anaerolineaceae bacterium
TAGCCACGCCAAGCAAAGCGCCCAACCATACCAGAAGGAAGAATTTATCCAGGCTGCGCATCAGGCCAGTTAATTGTTCGCGACCGGATCGGAAAAATTCGTAGGATTCAAAGGTTGAAACCCCAGGCACAAGCTCGAGGATGCGGGTGGCCACTTCGAGGGCGTTGGCACCTTCGCTGATGGCAACCATGAAGACTGGCACATAATTGGCTTCCAGGCCGGGGATGGTTTCTTTGAGAGCTTGATAACTTTTTGCCAGAAGACGGGCGGTGGAGAAACTGACGAACATGGTGTCGTCCAGGGTGGTACCGGTTTCTTTAAGGCGCTGGGCTACCTTCAGGTCCAAGCCGGCCAAGTTAACCACTTCCTGCGATCCAGACAGCTTGAGCTTGTTACCGATGTAAACCTCGTTGTGGCCAAGTGGAGCTGATTCTTCCCCGGGCAACCATTGGCTGACTGTGAAGTCGGTGCGCGGGTCGATGGCGTAAATGTAGGTTTTGGGCTCGTCGGACCAGGGGGAATTTTCATAGGTAAAGAGGCGCAACTCTGTGGAGACGTCGGCCACCTCTTCTGTTTCGCGGATCGATTGGGCCATGTGGAGCAGCTCGAGGTTACCTACCTGGGCGTATCGTTCACTGCTGCCGCGGCGGATGATGACCACGTCCGCGCCCATTTTTTCCATACCTGCCAAGCTGCTTTTGAGGTCAGCATTCGCAGTCCAGGTGAGTACGCTGCCCCAAATGGCCGCCACGACCGCCAGCAGGACAAACAAAACCACCACAAGACTTCGGCTTGGGCGATAGGTTAGAAAACTGAACGCGAGAGCGAAGGCTTTCATCTGATTACCAGAAAATCTTTGAACTTAGGCTGGCAAATTCGTTTCTTTACGGCCAGAAGCAAGGATGATAACTGCCAAGCTGGCGACGACCACGAGGCCGCTGGCCAGCAGAATTGCAGGCAGCATCACCATGCGGCATATCATGGTTGCAGTTCCGCATACGCCGATCAGATAGCTTGGGATCAGAGCAGCCATGACACCAAGGGTTACCCCCATAATGCCCATGGAAGTTTTTACCGATTTCTGTTTAGTCAGCAGCAAGATAATGCCTGAGGCTAATAAGGGGACGCCAACACCGATTTCAGCGATGGCGCTCCAATGGCATTTCATGGGTATCGTCTTGCCGTTTGGCAGCTCGATTGAGCGACCATGAGACTCGCAGTCAAAAAATTGGGGGAAAATGATCAAGAAGAGGGACAGAACTATGAGGACAACCGCCAAACCTTTGATAATACACCTCCTGATTCGCTATTTATGGACTAGGGTTAACACAAAAAAACTCCGAGATGTTCTGTTTTCTAAGTATGAATTTATTTCTACTAAATTAATACTCAAAGCAAGCGGTATAAAAACCCGGGGATTATCCCACTTATCGCAAATAGCAGCTGCCATAGAAATCAGGCCAAGAATTAGTGCAATTATGAGCAATCGGGGAAACAACATTTTTTTTATTTCGCTCCTTATCCGCGGCAATAAAGGCCTTATAAAATTCAAGATTGATTAACTAAATTTTATATGTTTATTCAACGTAATTGCTTGGGATACATTTGGGATTGTTGGTAATTTAGAGCATTGGAGTGCCGATGAATGATCAATTCCTATTTTCTTCGCATTAAGTTGTGGTTTGAAGTGTTAGAAAGTGGATAATGGGTTTACATAAATG
>CAYVRH010000343.1:0-1714 GCA_964452955.1 uncultured Anaerolineaceae bacterium
GCCCAGTCGCGGAAGTCTCCCACGGGTGTTTTGACCATCTTGCCCATCAACCTTTCAATGAGTGAAACTTTGGCAGGGTCGTACACGCCGGTGAAAAAGGCTTCGTGCCTTAAGCGCAACTGGGAACGGATTGGTTCAAGGTAAGCAAGGCGGGCTTTGCGGCTGGCTTCATCCTCTCCGTCGTATTGGAGGTGGACCGCAAAGCAGGCCAGGGGGATATTTTGGAATTCAGAGCGATGTTCCTCGATGAAGCGTGTGATTTCAGGAAGCGGTGAACCCATGCGGATGGCGCTGCCAAGCACTACATGGCTGTACCCCTCCAAACTTGTCACCCGGTCAATCGGGCTGATATCGACGGTGAAAGCGCGGTTTTCCAGCTCAAGGGCGATCGCACGGGCGATTTCCATGGTTGAACCGGCCCGGGTGGCGTAGCTCACGAGCGCAATTGGTTTCTGCGGATTGCGGTCAGCCGCCAGCTTTCTAAATTGAACATCAACCGGGCGGCGGAAGGCAACGGCACCCATACCGGCGCAGGTCAAGGTGCCAACGCCGACACCGGCGGCCACATAAGTGAGAAATTGACGGCGCGTGATTTTCTGTGACATTTTTTTCTTCCTTTCTTTAATTCTGTATCTGCCTTACGGAGAGCAAGGTCAGATTGAGATCCCGAACCTTATTGAGCACACCATGCAAACCAGCTTGGTCAATCTTGGCGATCTTTAGAATTACTTCCCCATTTTCCTGATTTTCTATCGACCAACCTGAAAAGTAGACTAACCAATGCTTTTCCAAGTGGTCCTTTACCCGGATTTCATACGCTGAACTGAAAGTATCGTTAGATTTATTAGCCATATCGTTTTCCATTCACTTTCACTGTGGATTGGAACTATCCACGTCGGGATAATTTGACGTGAATATCACCTCGCCGGATTCGTTGTAGGCTTCAACCATTTTGACGTGGAATCCACCAGCCCGCGCCGTCAGGTAGGTTTGTGCTTGCACGCTGGCTGGCTCAACCAGACCGTCATCCCAGGTGATCACGACTTTTGTGATCTCTGCATCCCGCAAATAACCGAAGGCAGTGGAATAGCCGCGTTCCAGGAGGGTGGAGGTGCCGTAACTACTGACCACGGTGATGGGAACGGTATTCTCAGGGTCGTTGATCTTATGGCATAAGCCGGCGCCACCTCTGGCCTTCCATTGGTTTGGGAATTTTTTATCAGTTTCGATGGCCATCTCGCAGAGTTCGACTGTTCTGTCGATGTCGTGGCCACTATACTGAACCAGCACCAGGCTGATGCCATTTACCTCAACCTTTTGGAGGAATTCAACGGTGTTGGGGTCCAGGCGGAAACCTGCTTCTGTCATCCTCTGCACATAGCTGACAGCAACCTCTTCTGCTGTAAGAACGGATAGGGGATTTTGCTGTTGGCCTAACTTAGGAACCAGCAAGACGGCTAAGAAAATCAACGTGAAGCCGAAAACCAAAACGAGTACGATCAGTAACTTTTTCATGCACCAATCGTAAAGAAAATTCTTCAGTTTGTCGTCTATCTTAAGATAGGGTTTTGGTTTGTTTTCAAACAAAAAGCCATCCGTGCTCTGAGTGGATGGCCTTTTGTTAAAGGTGAATTATGGTCAAATCAGATTATGTTCCCTGGCGTTGGCAATTGCCTGCGTTCGGCTGTTTGCATCCAGTTTGCCGAGAATGTTG
>CAYVRH010000344.1:0-1693 GCA_964452955.1 uncultured Anaerolineaceae bacterium
CCTTGCACCAGTTTTACAATCCCGCCACCCTTAAGTTGGACCCTGGTAAAGGTATCAACGTCGAATTCCCGGGTTACCGTCGGGCCGCTATCCTGGATGACAACGGATTTTCGGAAAGAAACACAACCGTTGGTTGCAAGGGCAATAATCATAAAAAAGGCAATGCTGCCGATTCTGCTTTTCATTTGCTACCTCCAATTTAGGTGAAAGAACAAGTAAAAGTATAGTGAAACAGCCCATTTTTTGCAAATCGACGTTGGCCTTACCAACCAATGTAGATAAAAAAAGATGCCGTTTCCAGCATCTCAATTTGTTATTGGGTCCAGTCGCCCTTGGTGTTGTCACCATAGACGTAGACGTAATCGCCCATCTTTGCCCAGTCATAGATCCATTTAGCATCACCAGTGGCCAGGTTGACACAGCCATGCGACATCTGGAAACCCAGCATAGTCGGCCAATAGACTCCGTGCAAGGCGGTATTCAAGTGGAAGAAGAGCGCCCAGGGCACCCCCTGCAACTGGTAGTAATCCGACCGGTCCGGTTCATACGAGTCCTGCATGGTCACTTTATCGTAGATGCGGTCAATCCTGAAGGTTCCAGTCACCGTGTAGTAGGGGAAGCGCCCGGTGGAAATCAGCGTGGCGTAGACTAATTGGCCCTTGTCATAGACGCCAAGCACAAAATTTTCCAGGTCGATGCTGATCCAGCGGTCTGATTTCACCATCGGTGGTCGGGTGGTATCCGGGTGGAAGCGGCGGGATTTAAGCGATGGTACCCAGGTATTTTCATCCACCAGGTACCATTCGTAACCTTCAGCTTTTTCCATCTTAAAGATCCAGAAGGATTTGTACTTTTCGTACTCAACACCCGGGATTGGGTTCGCAAAACTTGGGCTTGAGTAGACCGGGGAGGGGTTTACCATCCAGCCAATGTCATATTTGGGGGTTTGGCTGAAGGCCAGGCCTTGGAATCGGTTCCATGAGTAAATGATCTTGGCTTGCACCCATTCGCCGGTATCCATCTGTACATAGCCGTCGCGGGTGTTAACTGCTGTCACATAGCGCATGGGGCCGGCCTGAATGGTTCGTATAACTGGGCTGCCAGCTTTGGCGGCATCCAGGCTGGGGTAAACCGGCAAGGCACCGCCCTCTTCAACCTTGGCAACATAGACTGGTAGGTCCGTCAATTTCGGGTCCAGCGGGATGGTGGGCATCGGTGGGATGGGGTATGGAACACCGGTCTCAGCCTGGGCCTTGATGGATTGGGAAGCGCCCAACGCTACACAACTGGCCGGTGATTTTAGATAATTGCCAGGGATGCAGAGCGGCGGGTTAAAAAAAGACGTATTCGGTTTGCTTTCGGCTGCCGCAACGGGCTGCGCCACCAACAGGTTGCCCAAGATCAGTAACAGGGCTGAGAATATTAATATCAGTTTCTTCATACTTTTCACGCTCCCATTATACCCAAAAGCACGGTTAGCAAATTTGGTGTACACGCGCACTATCCATGAATGCTTCCTGCAGCCTGCTTATTCCGAAGGATTCAAGTTGAGTCAGCGAATTTGTTAACTTTCGCTCTTAATCAGTAAATACATCTTTCTGCTGGGCGACATAAATTGCTTTTTATATTAGAATCAGATTACGACAAGGAGTTGCGTGATGAAGATACCATTCTATCAGGTCGACGCTTTTAC
>CAYVRH010000345.1:0-1691 GCA_964452955.1 uncultured Anaerolineaceae bacterium
GTGCCTTCGTGCCCTTCAATAATGGCCCCGGCGTGCCCCATCTGGGCGCCTTCAGGGGCAGACCTGCCCACAATCATGGCAACAACGGGTTTCTCAGGGTGGGCTTTGATATATTCTGCTGCTTCCAGTTCCATCCTTCCGCCCACTTCCCCCAGCATGACGATCGCCTCTGTTTCCGGATCAGCAAAAAACATCTTGACTATCTCTGCTTGCCGCGAACCCCAAACAGGTCCGCCGCCTATGCCGACGACCGTAGTCTGGCCGATGCCAGCTTCGGTCATCACCCGCCCAACTTCATATGACAGGGCACCGCTCTTGGATACCAATCCCACGCTCCCCTTTTGGTACATCATGGCGGGATGTACACCCAGTTTGCAGACTCCCGGAGAAATTATTCCAGGGGTATCCGGCCCGACAATACGGGTGCCCTTCGTGCGGGCATATGCCATAATCTCAAGCATGTCTTTTTCAGGGACGCCTTCAGTGGTCAGTACTAATAAAGGAATAGCCGTCTGTATCACCTCGAGAGCTGCGTCCCTGGCATATTTGGCAGGTACAAAGCAGATGGCTGCATTTGGCGCGGTCTCTGCGACAGCTTTCTCAACATCATTGAAAATCGGAACGCCCTCAAAGCTGGTTCCGCCTTTGCCTGGGGTAACCCCGGCCACCAGATTTGTACCGTAGTCCAGCATAATCCTGGCCTGGAACGCACCCACGGAACCTGTAATGCCTTGAACTAGCACACGCGTATTTTGATCGATCAGAATGGTCATAGCGCAGCCTCCCTGGCCAGTTCCACGGCCCTGGCCACTTCTATCACCAGGTCTTCCCCCGAAGGAATGCCAACTGCATCAAGCAAAGCCCGGCCTTCTTCAGCCTTTGTGCCGCACATACGTACCGCCAGCTTGAAGCGTTCCGGTTGCTTGCGTACGAAGGTGGCGATACCCTCCGCCATGTCATCCATTCTTGTCAGGCCGCCAATTAAGGAGACCATCACTGTTTTGATCTTGGGGTTAAGAGAAAGGATTTCCAGGCTTTTGTTCATGCGGTCGGCATTGGCCAAACCGCCCAGCTCGCAAAAATTAGCAGCAAATCCGCCAGCATCTTTGATCAAGTCCAATGTGAGCATACCCGTTCCAGCACCATCAGAAACCAGCCCCAGATCCCCAGTCAATGGCACATAGGTTATTTCCCACTCTCTTGCCAGTTTCTGACAGGGGTCAAGACCTTCGTCATCCGCGTGCTTTTGTTCAAGCTCCAATTGCGTGAAAAGGTCTTCATGGCGAAAGCGTGCTTTATCATCCAGAACCAGTTTGGCATCCAGTGCCAACAGACCAGCTTCGGTGCGTGCCAGCGGGTTGATTTCAATCAAGGTGGCATCATACCCGCGGTATATCTCAAAAAGCGCGCGCATGAACGGCGCCAGTTCCTTTTCGGGTAAGCCAAGGAAGAAAGCCAGCTTGCGGACTTCGAAGGACTGTAAACCCAGGATGGGATCGATGGCCTGTTTGAGGATTTTTTGAGGATCCTGCTTTGAAACTTCTTCAATGTCCATACCCCCAGACGCGCTGGCGACAAACAAAGGCATTGCAGAGCCTTTATCGATCAGTAAAGAAAGGTAGTACTCCTGCAAGATGTTTTGCTTCTGTTCCGCCAAAACAGCATGCACGCTTTCGTTCTTTACTTTCATA
>CAYVRH010000346.1:0-1684 GCA_964452955.1 uncultured Anaerolineaceae bacterium
CCTTTTGCCAAATCGGCTAAAACGGCAAATATCGCATCCGCACTGGGTGCACAGCCAGGTAGAAAGACATCCACCTTGACTACGTCACTAATCGGTTTGACAGCCACTGTTTTCGAAAGTTCCGGGTCGTTTGGAATTTTCGCACTATCGTCGTTGCTTTCAGCTTCGAGATAAGCTCGCTTAAGTGCCGCCTCAGCTCCATAGAAATTGCGCATAGCTGGTACGCCACCAAATACTGCACAGTCGCCCAGCGCGACCAATATCTTGCAGCGTTTTCGCATTTTCTTGGCGACCTCCTCGTTATAGGTATTGGAGATTCCTCCCTCGAGGATACCGACATCCACACCTTCTTCATCAGGTTCTTTGAGGTCGGTGATGGGGGTTGATCTTAGGTCGACCAGCTTTGTCAATTCAATGATGCGTTCGTCCATGTCCAAAAATGACATATGGCAACCGGCACAGCCTGCCAACCAATCTGAAGCAACTTTTGGTTTCGCCATCTGGGTTCCTTTCAATTCCATTCTATCTATACTTACGCTTACCTAAAGTGAAAGCGTAATTGAAGCTGGCTGGTCTGTCAGAGTTAAGATCCAGTCTTTTGTGAGAGTCAAGCCTAATTTTGCTGCCAGTGTAGTCATGATTTCAACAGTTGATTTGGCATATTGAATAGGCTGAAGAGCCTGATGGCTAATATTTAGTCGACCATCTGTGCTCAGGAAATGACTTTCTTCTTCCAACCAATTCACCGTAGGCAAAACAAGATCGGCAAGATCTGTCAACTCGCTTTTGTAAGCAGCCTGAACGATCTTGTAATCAGATTGTTGCAGACAACCGATGCTATTAGGGCATGCGTGTTGATCACCGGCGACCATGAATGCAAGCTTTGTTCTAATCGATTGGTCACAGGGCAGGATGCCGTTAATGGCGGCCGCGAAGGCATTTGCTTTCCCTTTCAACAACACCAATCTAACGTTTGAATCGCTAGCCCAAGTGATAAGCTCACGTAAGTTGGCAAGGTTAGCGCGCTTGACAAAGTTTTTGCCAAGTACCAAAACAGGTTTCTGCCACTCATGCACGCGGTTCTTGAACTCCTCAAGCAATTCAGGATTTGTCGCCTCTGGATCGGAGAAAAGTTTCAACCCATCAGGCAATTGCCGATTGAGCATAAAACCGGCCACCTGGTGTTTATTTGTAAGATCGGCTCCCAAGACAAGGGCAGCATCACAATCGTTCAGAACTGTGACGTCACTCTCAAAGACACCAAATTCCTCAGCCAAGCGAACGCTGAGCGAGGCCGTTTCATCCTTATTCAAAAGGCCGAGCTGCCTGACCGGAAATTTATCACGGAACAAATCGACGAAAGCATTGATGGCTTCGATGGATTGCCGTGGGGAGATGAAGGCAGAGATTTCATCACTACCAACTTCTTGCAGCTTCATCGCTACAAGATCGAACACCTCCGCCCAGCTGGCAGGTACAAGTTGGCCGTCACGCCTGATCATGGGGGTAGTTACCCGATCACGCTGATCTTTAACAGAATCATAGCGACCGAGCCCACACAAGAGACCTTGATTCACCGCTGCATCTTCCAAGCCTTCTAATCTGACCAGACGATTATCTCGGGTCAGGACAACACGTCCACAACCCAATGAACAATCAAGGCAAACCGATTCGGTGTGTGTCA
>CAYVRH010000347.1:0-1676 GCA_964452955.1 uncultured Anaerolineaceae bacterium
GGCACATTACATCGCGCTGGCTTTGGCAAATATGGCCTACATGCTGGCACCGGAACGCATCATCCTTGGCGGCGGCGTGATGGCTCAGGAACAGCTCTTTCCGCTCATCCGAGCCGGATTCCTCAGGCAACTCAACGGCTATCTGCAAATACCGGCTATGCTGGTGGACGTGGAAACTTACATCGTACCCAGTGGGCTGGGGGGCATTGCGGGCCTGTATGGGGCACTAGCCCTGGCGATGCATACGAACAGATAGGTCTTACAAAAGAAAATTCTCGTTTGATACCGATTATCATCAGAGTAAGCAATAGAGTAAAAAGGAGAATAATGGCAACCAAAACCAAGAAAAAAGTTGTAGCTGCAGGCAAAGCTGTTGAAGAAGAAGCCAAAAAACTGGCCAAAGGGGCGAAGACCACAGCCAAAAAGGCGGAAAAAGAAGTGAAAAAAAGTGCCAAGGCAGCCGATGCCGCACTCAAAAAAAGCAGTAAAAAAGTAGCGACTGCTGCCAAGAAAACCACAAAAAAAGCCGCTTCCAAAGCCGGCGCCACCAAGGCTGACGTTAAGAAGGCCGTGAATTCCGTGAAGAAAAGCACCAAGGCTAAGTCAGACGTGGTCAAGAAGACCGTGAAGAAGAAAGCCGAACCCGCTGTAAAAGAGATCGAGCTCAAAAAATCCCAAACTCAGGAGCTGACCAACCTGATCGTGGAAAAGATCAGGGAATACCTGATGGCCAAAAAGAAGTAAAGCAGATTTTTCTTAAGCAACAGGCTGGGTTTTCCCAGCCTGTTGTATTTTAAGGGGTGTTTTTGTTGAATGGTCTCAGGAGCTCGTGCATTTCTTGATCTGATGGACCCGGTTACATCGTCTACGGCCGATCAATTCGTGCAGAGCCAGCTGCGTTTTCAGGATATTCCGGTGGTTATTTTGATCTACTATTGACGATGATTTACCCTAGTCAAGATTTGGATAGATTATGCGCCAGGCCACCCACCTAAAGACCTGCTAGAGACCACGCACTGTGCGCCATGCAAACCCCTGTCTTTCCACTTCTTTATGGTAATATGTTAGCTATGCGCAGTATTCGTAAATTGGGACTATGTGGTGTGCCCATGGGCACAGTAACTTCTAGAGCCATAACGGGAATTCCGGGATTCCCAAAACTTGGCTGTAGGCTCGTTTGAGGACGGTCCTGTGTAAACATACGCAAAGTGGATTAGGCTCACGCAACGGAGGTGCCAGATTACTTTGTTTGTCACTCTGAGCGCAGCGAAGAGTCTTTGTTGTAATTTCCAAGAATTTATCCCTGAACGGGGCTCACACACACGAACAGCCCAAATAAAAAACCAGATTGCCACGCAAAAGAGGCTCGCAATGACAGATTCGGACGGAAGCAAGTGCATCCCGATGTCAGGGTTTTAGTCGTTGTGAGGAGCAGTAGCGACGACATCATGCGTGCCAAGCCCGAAAATCGAGTGCTAACAATCTGGGCCTACTCTCCGAATCTTGTCGCTCTGAGCATAGCGAAGAGTCTTCAATTGGTGATTCTGACCTAGCAGGTCCTTACTCTATGGTGCTACGCACCGCAAGTACGCTTCGCAGTCGCATAAACGGCTCAGGATGACATCCAAAAAATACATCAAAAACCAGATTACCATGCAAAAGAGTTTCGTAATGAC
>CAYVRH010000348.1:0-1674 GCA_964452955.1 uncultured Anaerolineaceae bacterium
AACCGCCCGTGAGTGTTGCATTATAGCGTTATCCCACTTTTTCCGCAAGACCAAAAACTGCACCTCAAACCGTGAATTTCTGGTTCAAGGCCTGCGGTGCAGTTCAAAGTTCAAATACTCATATTCGCTCGAAAGCGTTTATTTGACGTGTTCCTCTTCAAACTTCTTGAGGAAATCAACCAGAGCATCCACACCATCTTTGGGCATGGCGTTGTAAATGGACGCGCGCAAACCACCGACACTCTTGTGACCTTTCAGGTTATCAAACCCGACTTCCACTGAGGCTTTCACAAAAGCTGCATCTAGTTCTTTTTCGCCAGTTGTAAAGGGCACGTTCATCAGGGAGCGGTCTTTTTTCTCAACGGTGCCATGGAACATTTCGCTCTCATCCAGGTAAGCGTATAAGGGAGTTGCCTTTTCCTGGTTGAGTTTGTTCATGGCTTCCAAGCCGCCAAGATTCTTAAGATATTTGAACACCTTGCCGCAGACGTAAATTGCCCAGCAGTTGGGGGTGTTGTAAAGGCTCTCGTTGTCCGCATGGGTATCGTAGCGCAGGTAAGTGGGCACTTTGGGGTCCATATCTTCCCGACGGATGAGGTCTTCGCGGATGATGACAATTGCCAGGCCAGCGGGGCCAACGTTCTTTTGCACACCAGCCCAAATCAGACCATATTTGCTGACATCACAAGGCTTGGAAAGGAACATGGAACTTTGATCTGAAACCAAGGGTTTGCCATTAGTCTCAGGCAGAGTTTGCCAGGTCGTGCCATTGATGGTCTCATTTTCGCAGATATAGACGTAATCAGCATCCGGAGAGACTGTCACGTTGGACATATCAGGGATATAGCTGAAGTTCTTATCTTCGCTGCTGGCAATAACATTTACCTTTCCAAATTTTTTGGCCTCAGAGATAGCCTTCTTGGACCAGGAACCTGTATTGACATAATCTGCCACACCATTTTTCATCAGGTTCATCGGAACCATCGCAAACTGTAGCGTGCCCCCGCCTTGAATGAACAAAACCTTATAGTTCTCAGGAATTGCCATCAGTTCACGCAAGTCTTTTTCAGCTTCGTGCAAAATATCTTCAAAGACTTTGCTGCGATGGCTCATTTCCATGACGCTCATCCCGGAACCCTGATAATTCAGGAGTTCAGCCTGGACTTCTTCCAGAACTGCTTCAGGGAGCATACTTGGGCCGGCAGAGAAGTTGTAAGTGCGTCCGTACTTCATAATTTGATCTCTCCTTTTATTTGCACACAGTGATAATGAGTGGCCAGAGGCCTGCTCATAGTATAACCCGCGGGGTGCATTTTTTGCGCATTTTTTCACAAAATTCGCCTCTCTGTAACCGTTTTTTTCCGTCAAGTCCTATATCTCCCGACCGGGCAGTTGTGGCTGATCTTTCAAGTAAAATTAAAGGATGCAAACTAAGGTTGTAATTGAAAAAAGTGTTTATGGCGGCGATGGTTTGGCTCACCTGGCAGATGGACGCGCTGTGTTCGTACCTTTCGCCCTTCCGGGCGAAGAAGTGACCGTTGAACTGCTGGATGAAAAAGTCAAATACTCCCGAGCCAGGTTATTGGAAGTCAACCTACCCTCGCAGCAAAGAGTTACGCCCCCTTGCCCGCACTTTGGCGTGTGCGGTGGTTGCCATTATCAGATGCTCGACTA
>CAYVRH010000349.1:0-1667 GCA_964452955.1 uncultured Anaerolineaceae bacterium
CCAAGCCACTGACTTCGGTCACCCCGCTACCAGCCAGGCATTGCGCCGTGTCCTTGGTCACCTGCCGTCCATAGCTTGTCACGTTTCGCGTACCAACTATCGCGAACGCCAGATCATCACTGGGCTTTAGCTCTCCAATGCTATACAGAACTGGCGGGGCTTGCGGAATTTGTGCCAGGTACTTTGGATAGGCAGAATCATTCCACAAAAGGCAGACAATGCCGCGTTTGTTTAAACTGGATTCCAAATTGTCAACCGCTAATTGATTTCTTATGGCAAGGACGGCATCCGTTGCTTTAGGGGTTAAGCCGGAACGCAATAACTGATCGCGGTTTGCTTGCCAGGCTGCTGCCAAGCTACCAAAATATGTCAATAATTTTTTGTAGCGAACCGAGCCAATGCCTTTGACATAGCTGAAAGCCAGCCAATAATTACGCTCTGTCATCTCGCAAGCCGTCAGGCACACTAACGCTCATTCTATTTTGGTCGAGGTCGATCTCAAGGATCACTTCCGGGATGTCGGGCAGCAACAATTCTTCAGTCTCCCCAATTTTGACGACAAAAACGTCATTGGCACCGGTCTCAAGGATTTCTGTAAGTACCCCAAGAAGGTTCTCGCCTTCATAAACACGCAAACCGATAAGTTCGTGATGATAGAACATGCCTTCAGGTAAAGCTGGCACATCAGAGGTCTTCACAAAGACTTCTAGATTAGTCATCAACCTGGCTTCCTCGGGAGAATTGATACCTTCGAAAGAAACCAGCATCAGTTTATTTTTGGGACGAAGCGTGTCCAAGACAACAACAGCCTTTTCCTGACCCAGGAACAACTTCTTTCCGTGTCTCAACCGCTCTGGGAAATCCGTGTACACCTGCAGATCCATTTCGCCGTGCACGCCATGGGTCTTACCAAGTTTGCCAATTAATAGGAAAGCAGGCCCGGAAGACCTTCCTGGACCTGCTTTATTATCGGTAATAGGACTCATAAATTGAGCTTTACTCAACGTCGACGATGTCCATCATTACTTGCTGGCCGTTGCGGGCAGCAACCATGCGCAACAAAGTGCGCATTGCGTTGGCCACCCGGCCGTGTTTTCCAATCACGCGCCCGATGTCATCCGGGTTAACCTGCAAGTCAAGATGAAGGGTTTTGCCATCCTGGTATTGCTCGATGCTGACCTCTTCGGGTTTGTCAACCAAAGATTTGGTCATGTACTCAAGCAAATTAATTAATTCGTCCTGTTTCATTGATTGGTTTTACCGAGCTAGTTAAGCTTCCTTCTTGGCCTTGACAGCTTTCGCGGCTTTGGCAGGATGAGCAGTCTTCTGGGAACTTACCAGATTTTCGTAGACATTTTTGGCTTCGGCCAAGAGTGCATCCTGGGCTTCACCTTGCTTAAGGCGGGCAAAGCGCTCGTCTAGTTTAACAACTTTGAAAAGTTTGGCAACGGATTCTGAAGGTTGGGCACCAACACTGAGCCAGTGGTAGATACGTTCTTCATTAAAGTTGATGCTGCCTGGCATGGTTTTGGGATTGTATTGGCCAACAATTTCCACAAAGCGACCATCACGTGGGGCTTCTTTGTCAGCTACAACCACACGATAATGCGGCTGATGGGTTGAGCCTATACGGCGGAGACGAATGCGAATCATATAAAAATTTTACT
>CAYVRH010000350.1:0-1650 GCA_964452955.1 uncultured Anaerolineaceae bacterium
GGCGTTTACTCGCCCTTTAAAAATTACGATGGCCCATACCCATACCCAGGTAGCATTTGCACCAGCATCAACGAAGAACTTGTGCACGGCATCCCTGGGTCGCGTAAGCTCAAAGAAGGAGACATCATCTCCGTCGATTGTGGCACTGTGTACAAGGGATTTGTTGGCGACTCTGCCTTTACGGTGGGAGTTGGCGAAATTTCTTCTGAGGCACAGAAACTGATCGCGGTGACGAGGCACGCTCTTGAAATCGCTATAAAGCTGATGGTACCTGGTAATTACTCAGGTGATATCGGCGCCGCGGTGGAAGCTTATGTTGAAGGGCAGGGTTTTTACTGCACGCACGTCTATACCGGTCATGGTGTAGGCAGGCAGATGCATGAAGAACCCCAGGTGCCAAATTATGGCAAGCAGGGGACCGGCGTGCGTTTGCGCGCTGGGATGACGATTGCCATCGAACCAATGGTGCTGGTGGGTACCCGCCACACCCGGGTGCTCAGGGATGAGTGGACGGTGATCTCAAGGGATCGATCGTTGTGTGCTCATCAGGAACACAGCATCGCGGTTACGGACGAAGGTCCACTGGTGCTAACGGATTTATAAAGGTCTTGCAAATAGACCGACAAAGAGATATACTAAGAACTTTGCGGAATAAGAAGGAGTACGACTGATGAAAGTATCAGCATCAATAAAGAAACGCTGCGCTAAATGCAAGATCGTCAAACGCGACGGTCGGTTGTATGTTATTTGCACCAACCCACGCCACAAACAACGTCAAGGATAAGGAATAATTATGGCTCGTATTGAAGGTGTTGATCTACCCAGAAATAAGCGCATCCAGATTGGTTTGCGGTACATTTACGGCATTGGCCCCAAAGCTGCTGACGATATTTTGGCAGCCACCGGTGTGGACCCTGACCTGCGTGTCAAGGATATGCCGGAAGACGAGGTCTCAAAGCTGCGTGATTACATCGCTCAGAATGTGACCGTAGAAGGCGACCTGCGCCGCGCAGTCCAGATGAATATCAAGCGCTTGGTTGAGATTGGTTGCTACCGTGGTTTACGCCACAAGCACAATCTGCCCAGCCGTGGCCAGCGTACTCGCACCAACGCCCGCTCAAGCAAGGGTCCCAAGAAGACTGTTGCTGGTCGCGGACGCCGCAAGGGTGCAACCAAGAAGTAAAACTGAACTGGTTCCTGAGTCTTGGAATTGGGGTTCCTCCCTTTGACCCCATGCGGCCCCCAAGGCAAGGTTCACCAGAGATGTATGATTAAGTGAGGAAAAATTATGGCTAAAGTAGCACGAACTGCACGGCGCGGTACCAGTGGTAAAAAGGTAAAGCGTCAGATTTCGACCGGACAGGTGCACGTTTTTGCATCCTTTAATAACACCATTGTGACCGTTACCGACCTGCAGGGCAACACCATCTGCTGGGGATCAACCGGTTCCGCTGGTTTTAAAGGTTCCCGCAAGAGCACCCCATTCGCTGCCAGATTGGCAACCGAACAAACCATCAAGACTGCTCAGGGTATGGGCGTCCAGGAAGTGGAATTGTTCGTAAAAGGCCCCGGCCCCGGCCGTGAAGCCGCCATCCGCGCAGTACAATCCCTTGGGATTAAAGTTCGCATGATTTCGGACCTGACACCTGT
>CAYVRH010000351.1:0-1650 GCA_964452955.1 uncultured Anaerolineaceae bacterium
CACGCTTCTCTCCCTTTGCCACCTCCTATGGCAGCGCTTTCGTCAGTAAAGATCTGACCAAAGCCACCCTCGACACCCCCGAAGTTTTGGCAGCTGCTCAATTCGTTGGCGACATGTTCGCCGAGAAGAGCCTCGTTCGCGCCGCCGATGTCAGCGCTGGCTGGTGCGGTGAAGCAATTGGTAAGAAATTGGTCGGTATGACCACTGAAGGTGGCTGGATGGTCAACTTCATGAAGACAACCTTTGCCGATGTGGAATGGAAAGCAGTTCCGATCCCCGCCGGACCTAAGAACCAGAGCGATATCATCTTTACCAATGGTATCGGCGTGAATGCCTCCAGCAAGTTCCCCAAGGCTGCTGCAGCCTTCGTGATCTATGCTACCGGCCGCGACAACCAGGCTGAAATCGTCAAGACCGGGTTTGCATACAGCACCCATCCTGACCAGGCTGATCTGATTGTTGATCCCAACGACAAGGCGATTGCCCAGGGTGGTTTGATGCCCGATACAATCGTCGCTTACTGGGGGCCCAACACTGGCAAGATTAACGATGCCGTGTCACAGGCCTTAGATCGTGTATTCCTGGGCGATCAGGACGTAGCAACAGCTTTCGCGCAAGCTCAGGCTGAAGCTCAGGCTGCCCTGGATAGCAAATAATCAGCGCCTAAACGCGCCCGCTTGGGTACTCCGAATTTCGGAGTACCCAAGTTCCCGTTCAAAGGCTTGAGAAAGCCAGGAGGTTCCGGAGATGCAAGCAGACGCCCGCAAGCCTAAACAGTTCCATGCCCTGCCTTCCATAATTACTTTTGCGTCCATTTTTATCGTTCTATTACTCATCGCCGTTCTAAACGCCCCCACCATGGGTGGCCCAAAGGTGATGAATTCTCTGACCGTTTTCTTTCAGGAGGTTAGAGCCACGGCCTTGCCCTTCCTGGCGGTCATTGCTGTCATCGCGGCCGTAATCGGCCTGGTGGCGGCTCGCATGATTAATAAGGTGTGGGGTAATGCCCGCCTCAGGCGCGAAACCCTGACCGGTTTTGCTTTTTTGGCTCCTTATCTGGTCGTCACCCTCACGTTCACCATCGGTGTCGTGTTATTCGCCTTCTATATCTCTTTCCATAACTATGACATCTTCACCCGCCCAACTTGGGTAGGTTTATCCAATTACGCTGAAGCTTTCAAAGGCTTCACCGACTCAACCAAACGCGACTTTTTGCAGGCTCTCTACAACGTGCTTTGGTATTCAATCCTGGTGGTGCCAACCCAGACCTTCCTGGCCATCCAAATGGCTGTGCTCTTGAACAAACCGATGCGGGGCAAGCAAATCTTCCGCACCATCTTCTATGCCCCCAGTGTTACCTCGTCCGTGGTGATTACGCTTATCTTTGTCTGGCTTTACCTCAAGGGCGGGTACATCAACGCGCTTTTCAATTCCGTCTGGAACCTCTTTGGCGGTAAGTGGACCTCCATCAACTGGCTGGGTGACCCCCGCGGGCTCATCCAGATGATTGTAGAGGCTTTTGGTGGAAAAATTCCCTCCACGCAATGGTTTTTACGCGGCCCCAGCATCGCCTGGATGGCCATCATGGTGCAGAATATCTTTACCACTGTCCCCACCTTCATGATCATGTTCCTGGCCGCGCTCCAGGAT
>CAYVRH010000352.1:0-1644 GCA_964452955.1 uncultured Anaerolineaceae bacterium
CTGATGCTGCTCACTGTTGGTTTTGGTTGGGCAAAAGCCACCCCCATCAACCCCTTCACCCTCAGACGCCGTTCACCCGCCGGGGTTATGCTGGTCTCCATCGCCGGGCCGCTCAGCAACCTGGTTTTGGCAGGAATTGCCGCCATTTTCCTCAACCTCTTTCCAAGCTTAATTAACCAACCCAGCAACGGCTTACTGCCCAGTCTGGGCAGTTTTCTGACTTATTTTTTCCTCATCAATATCACTCTGGCAGTTTTTAATCTCATCCCGATCGCTCCCCTGGATGGAGACAAGGTGCTCGATTACCTCTTGCCACTCAGTTGGCGTTATAGCTTTGACCGCATTCGCCCCTATGGCAGCTATATTCTCTTAATTGTCGCCTTTGTCCTGCCCATGATGGGCATTCCGGCTTTTTCAAGTTTGATGAGCAAACCCATCGATTCGCTCGTCAGTTTATTCCTGCGCCTTTAAATCGCCATGACCTGCTATTGTTACATGCTTGAGTGTGAGGATGGCAGTCTTTATACGGGTTGGTCCACCGACCCTTTCAAGCGTGAAGCTGCCCATACCAAAGGTGTGGGGGCGGCCTATACCCGCCTGAAAAAACCTACCAGGCTTGTGTACATTGAGGCAACCCCCGACCGCAGCAGCGCGCTCAAACGCGAAGCCGCTATAAAAAAGCTGGAACACCGGCAAAAACTCTCACTCATAGATGCACCCACCAATGCTTTGGAGGAGATGAAACAAAAAATGACCCGCGTACATAAAGATTTAGCACATGATCTTGTCGTCATTTCTCCGGGTAGAGTCAATATGCTTGGGGAGCACGTTGATTACAGTGATGGCATCGTTTTACCAGCTGCCATTGACAGGTCCATTCGCATCACCGTACATCCGATTAAGGAACCGTTTGTGCGCTTACAAGCACTCGATATCAAAAAACAGGCGATTTTCTCGTTGGCTGACCTGGAAAAGAAGGTCATGATCAATGGAGAACCCATGCCAAATTTCGTTAAATACCCAGCCGGGGTAGCCTGGGCCTTGCAGCAAGCCGGTTTCGCTTTGAAAGGTTTTGAAGCCAGCTATACCTCCACCATTCCGATGGGCGCCGGCCTCAGTTCTTCTGCCGCGGTCGAGGTCGGTTTTGCCCTGGTATGGAAAAAACTGGGCAACTTGCCAATTGAGGACATGCAACTGGCGCGCCTCTGCCAAAAAGCTGAAAACCAGTATGTAGGGGTCAACTCGGGCATCATGGACCAATTTGCCTGCTATTTTGGGGTAAAGGATCACGCCCTGATGTTCGACACGCGCGATTTTACCTGGCAGCCCGTGCAGCTGCCCGAGGGTACCTCCATCATTATCGCTGATTCCAGCGTACGCCGCAGCCTCACCAGTTCCGGCTATAACGAACGCCGCCAGGACATTGAAGAGGCGGTGCGCCAACTGCAAACCTGGTTCCCAGATCTGAAGACGCTGCGTCAAATATCTCCAGAGCAATTCTATGCTCATAAAGATCAACTTTCAGCCCGGCCGGCCAAGCGGGCTGAGCATGTGGTCACCGAAATTGCCCGCGTTCAGGAAGCCGTGCCCGCGCTTGAACATGGTGATGGCAAGAAATTCGGCGAATTGATGGCTGCCAGCCAT
>CAYVRH010000353.1:0-1201 GCA_964452955.1 uncultured Anaerolineaceae bacterium
AATGCGGAACTACGCAGAGTTTGGCCGCTTCTAATTGTGCCGCTGATGACGACGATTGTGGCCCTATCACCACTCTATGATGGTCTGATTTGGGCTCAACATCAGGTAGTGGACATAGGGTTCTTTAATCAGCTCAAAGCCTCAGGCTACGGAATCTGGCTTTGGGTTCACGGCCTGTATTCCTTCAGCATTTACTTCTTTGGCATCATTGTGCTTTTCGTTTCGCTTTCCAAAGGTCTGCCGATTTACCGCAAGAGGGCTGGCATCATGATTGCCGGTATCTTGCTGCCGATCATAACCGTGCTTGTCTTTTTATTGCGCCTGATACCCGGCCAGACCAAAGATTTTTCAGCGATTGGATTTGCGCTTGCCGGCATCGTTTTCGTATTTGAAACTCACAAATTCCGCTTTTTGGATATCAAACCCATCGCCCGCGGCATCCTGGTGGAAAACCTGAAGGATGGCATGATCGTATTGGATATGAGCGGTCAGGTGGTGGATATCAACCCTTCGGGCAGAAAGATCCTCCAGCTCCAGGATACGCATTTTACCGGGCGGCAACTTTCAGAAATCTCCCCCAAATGCCAGCAGATTTTTGAAAGGCAGGGCGACACGGATTCCTTCCAGACCGAAGTGCAATGTGAAGTGGATGGTGAACAGCGCACCTTCAACGTGCAGGTGACCTCCCTTGAACAGCCCGCCGGGCGCCTGATTGTGCTGCGTGATATCAGCCTTTACCGCAACGCCCAAAAGGCCCTTTCCGCCCACCAGTTGGAGTTGGAAGCGCGTATTGAAGAACGCACCGCGCAGCTCTCAGCGTTAAATGCAACCCTCGAAGACCGGGTACAAAAGCGCACCCGTGAACTTTCTACGCTCTACTCGGTGGCAACTGTGGGTGGGGAATTACTCACCCTTGAGGGCTTCCTCAAAGAATCTGTGCGGCGCACCCTGAATATGCTGGAAAGTTCTGCTGGCTTGGTCTACCTCTCATCCCGCATCAACAACTTCCGCCACAAAGAAAAAGCCCACTACGACCTGGTCATGCAGGAATCTGGCTCTGAAGATTTACTCACCCAGATCCACTGCCTGATCTTGCAGCAGGACCTGGTGACCAAGGTAGTGCAATCTGAACAGGTGGGCGTTTTCAGTGTGGATGCTTCAAACACGCTTACCAGGCAGGACCCACAAAAAGAATATCACG
>CAYVRH010000353.1:1211-1643 GCA_964452955.1 uncultured Anaerolineaceae bacterium
GTTTTTGATCACGCCCATGCAGGTTTCTGGAAAAATGATCGGGGCGCTGGTTTTGTGCCGCTTGCAGGCTTCGCTCTTCTCCGCTGATGAGGCTTTGTTGGTCTCAGGCATTGCAAACCAGATTGGGGTTGGCGTTATGAAGTATTACTACCAGAAAGAAGTGGAAAAAGCCCACGTCAGGGAAGAGCGCCAGATTCTGGCAGCTAATCTACATGATTCAGTACTGCAGACCCTCTACGGCGTAGCCACCTTCAGCGATGCCGCCAAACGACGCCTGGAAAAAGGGGATATTGAAGAGGGCATGGCCCTGGTGGATCGCATCGATGAAGAAACGCGCTCAGCTCTGAAAGAGTTCCGCCTGCTAATTTACAATCTGCGCCCGCCTGAGCTGGAAAAAACAGGCCTGGTCGGTGCCATCAAACAGCGGCTGAT
>CAYVRH010000354.1:0-1639 GCA_964452955.1 uncultured Anaerolineaceae bacterium
ACTGACCCCGAGCATATGCGCGATGCCCTCAATGGCAAAACCGGAACATTAATTACCAAATAAAGGAGCAGGTTTCCAGGTATGGCTATTAGTTATTACGAGTGTTCGATCTGCAAGCGCCGTTATACGCCGGATGAGGTGACTTATGCCTGCCCGCGTGATGGCGGCAACTTAACGGTACATTCCGATTTTGAGGAACACCCGGTACTGGTCGACGCGCAATCCATCCTGGCGGACCGCGAACCTTCGATTTGGCGTTATGCCCCGCTGCTACCTGTTAACGACCCCGGTTTATGTGATACCCCCCTGCACCAGGTGGGCTTGACCCCGCTTTACCGTCCCATACAGCTTGCTGAAAACCTGGGGATGGAAAACCTGTGGATCAAGGATGAAAGCCGTAACCCGAGCGCCTCTTTTAAAGATCGTGCCAGCGCGGTGGTGGTTGCCAGGGCGATAGACACCAAACAAAATAAAATCGTGGCTGCCTCAACCGGTAATGCTGGGGCAGCCATGGCCTGCATGTGCGCAGCGGCCCGCAAAGAAGCCATCATCCTGGCCCCGCGTACAGCCCCGCCTGCCAAACTTGCCCAACTCACAACCTATGGGGCTAAAGTCATTTTGGTTGATGGTAATTACGACCAGGCTTTTGACCTCTCCATCGAAGCGTCCAAAGAATTCGGCTGGTACAACCGCAACACGGGTTATAACCCCTTTACCACTGAAGGTAAAAAGACGGCCGCTTATGAAATCTGGGAGCAACTCTTACGCGTGCAAATGAAGGGCAGCCAGCGCGTTACCATTTTCATCCCTGTAGGCGATGGCAACATCCTGACCGGCATTTGGAAAGGCTTCAGCGATTTGGTGGCTTTGGGTTGGATTGAAGAGTTCCCCAAGCTCATCGGTGTGCAAGCAGAAGGCTCAGCCGCGGTCGCGGATGCCTGGATGAATGACACCGAGACGATTTCGCCGGTCGAAGCCCACACCCTGGCAGACAGCATCAGCGTAGATCTGCCGCGTGACGGGCTGCGCGCCCTGCAGGCAGTCAAACAGACCGGGGGTTACTTCATCAAGGTGACCGATGAAGAAATTCTGCAAGCCATCAGCACCCTGGGCAAGTGCGGTATTTTTGTTGAACCCGCGGCAGCAGCAGCCTTTGCTGGTATGAATAAAGCCCGCAACAACCGCAAATTGAACCGTAACACGCCCACGCTGGTGCTGTGCACCGGCAGCGGATTGAAGGACGTCAAAGCGGCCAGCCTGGCTTCCAGGCCAGCCCCCATTATTGAACCGAGCCTGGAGGCTCTCAAGAAGGTGGTCAATGGCTAAACCCGTTTATTCCGTTATTGCCCCCATTTACAATGAAATCGAAAATTTGCCGCTACTTTACGAGCGCGTGTCCAAAGTGATGGATCAAACCGGCGAGAGCTGGGAGTTGATTCTCGTGGATGACGGTTCCAAAGATGGTTCCACCCAGAAAATGCGCGAGATGGCCGCGGCCGACCCCAGGGTACGGCCAGTGATCTTTGCCCGCAATTTTGGGCACCAGATTGCTGCCACTGCCGGAATGGATTACAGCCGCGGCGACGCGGTGATGATTATCGATGCCGACCTGCAGGACCCCCCCGAAGTGATGCTGGAC
>CAYVRH010000355.1:0-1639 GCA_964452955.1 uncultured Anaerolineaceae bacterium
ATACAAGTACTATCAACGACAGTACAGTATGACGGTCTCTGACGGTGAAAGAGAATATTGTGCAGCAGGACAAACCGTGTGTACTATCACCAATATCGCTCCAAACCCATCATCCTCAGCGATGACAGGTATCAAGGTTTGGGTAGATGGACCTACCCCAAGGCCAGCTGTCTGGCTGCAGTTGATGCAATCTGAGAATGGCGGTGCTGCCATACCGTACCTGACACCCGTTATGCTGGATGGCACGGCGGATGCGGGGTGCAGCTCTGGTTGTGAGAGGCTTCCATGGCAAGCAGTTTGGCTGGTGACGACCACCGACAATATGGAGAAAACCTGGACTTATTTTGTCAAGGAAGTGAACGCTTCTGGCGCGGATTGGAAGCCTGAGAATTACACCAAAGTCGTATCAGGCATGACGGTGACCAACACCTACGTTCCTCCGACGCTGATTGACCCACCCGTTGCCTTCAAGATCTGGGCTAACTTCTCAGGGCTTTACCCAACCGTATGGCTGCACCTCTACCGACAAATCCAAGGTGGTAACCCACAGGCAGTCGGCTCACCGGTACCTCTGGACGGAGTAGCAGGTGGCGATTGCACAGTAGGGTGCGAGATTGTAGCCTGGAGCGCGCGCTGGGATGGTTTGAAAGCGACCGATCTGCAAGGCAACGTATATGTTTACTTTGTCAAGGAGACCGATGCCAGCGGGGCGGATTGGGTACCTGCCAACTTCACCAAGACTGAAGTGGGCATGACGGTGACCAATACTTACGTGCCTGGACCAACCCCCACAATTATCGTCACTATTCCAAAAACTGGCAGCAGCGGCGGAAGCATGACCGCTTATGGCCTGTTGACTTTGATAACCTTGATGGCCTTTGCGGGCATGCAGATTATGGCAGCAAAGAAGAAAAAATCATAAACATCAAACACTAGATTGCAGGGTCAGCTGAAATCGGTTGACCCTGTTTTGTTGTTAACAGAAAGAAATCGAAAATCGACTTATATTTACGTCCCAATAATTGTGCTTTGTTGAATTGTTCCGGCAAGCGGTTTTTTGTTTGATTCTGATCAAGAAGACTCTTCACTGCGCTCAGAGTGACAAAAGGATCGTTTTCAGGAACCAGAGCCTATAGGTTCTTATATTACCTTTTCTAAACTTGAGGAGTTTTCTGATTTTGTGTAAATCTGATCTGGAAGACATTTAATCAATCAATTTTTACCGTCACGAGTACGCCATACAGTCACTTCGTGTAGAAAAAAATGTTATTGAAATAAGGCGAACTGATAGACAAGTATGTACTTACTATTATTGACATGTAAAAGCGCCACAAACTCAAGCTATTCTGATCAGGAAAACTCTTTCAACATGGCATTTTCAATCGCGAACGCGCTGCGCAATCACTGAAGTCAGAGTGCCGAAAGGGGAGAGCTTCTCTGGCTCTTCGCGAAGAGAACAATGAAGTCAAAAGATTAAGCACAATTACTGGTGTCCTCAACGCTTGCTCCTGATTGAGGAACGCCAATCTTCAAACTGAATGAGACCTTTCATGACCCATTTTGATGAAAAAATGTCTTTTATGCACCTTTCCAAGAGAAAAAACCCAGAGAAGCCATGCAAATTATTGACGCTCAAATT
>CAYVRH010000356.1:0-1639 GCA_964452955.1 uncultured Anaerolineaceae bacterium
CAATCAGGTTGCGAAAACGCGCCAGTAAGAAGGCAACAACAGCGATGATGGTAAAGCCGACAATTAATTTAACGGTGTTGCTCCAGCGGGGTGAGACCGGCCTGACAACATTTTCCGAATTGGCTGGCAATGTGCGATGCCGGCCGGGGTTGATCAGGGGCAGACCTCCGCCGCCGTTTTTCTTTGGGTATCGTCGTTTAAGTTGATTCATATCCGGTGATTGCATTCCAGTATTTTCCCCAGTCTTGTTTTATGGGCAGGCGCCCGGGTTGATGATGTTAAAGAACCAGCCGCCAATGTAACACCACGAGCGGGTGGCGTCGATGACCAGGGCAGTGACCACGCAACAAACGAGCACCAGGCCCAGGATGGCCAGAATGAGCCAGATGGAGATTTTCTTGCGGCCTGCTGGTTTAACATAGGCGGGAAGCTGCCCGGCATAGATGGCATCCGGCGGCGTTGGGTTGACGGGGGGCGCGGGCAGTTCTTCTGCCACGGGTTCCGGGGTTATTTCCGGCGAAACAACATGTTCGACTTCTTCCATGACAGGGAACGAAGGTTCGGGTGGTGCGCTGACTTCGGCGGGCAGATCCGCCTCAAGGGGAAGGACTTCAAACACGAGACTTGTATTTTCACCGAGGGAGATGATTTCGCCGCCATGCAGTACGCAGGGGCCCATGAGGCGGTCGCCATCCAAAAAGGTGCCATTGGTGGAGCCGTTATCCTGTAAGAGATAACTGCCGTTTTCGAAGCGCAGTAAGGCGTGCTTACGCGACACCTCGATATCGTTGATGACGATATCATTACTCTTTTCACGGCCAATGGAGATGAGAGGGCCATCAACAGGAAGCACTTTTCCAATATCCGTACCGCTTCGAATTACAAGACGAAAGAGCATCATTGAACCACCTTCCGGCTGCCGGGAGAAATTGCCACGATATGATAAGTGTACATGCATCCATTCCTAAAGTCAATCAGAGCGGGTGGAGAAACAAACAACCCCAGGACAACTGAGGTTGGATGAGACCGGGATATAAAAAGACCCCACCGTGCCGTGTGCTGCGAAGTTTTGAACCTGCCGAAGCAGGTAGGAAACCGCTATGGATGATCTGCCTTGGCCGAAGCCTAACGCATCACATCACATAATATGGAATCCTTTTTTTAAGTGTTGGCTCAAAACCGTAGTGCTGCATCACGAACACAGCAGGGTATTAATTTTATACCACATTCCAATGCTTTTGTGTAGTTTAAAAAATTGATAGGCATAGTTTGAGTGGTGTCCGCGAGGACAGACAGGGAGTTGTAAGAAAGGCGTGTAACAAATTGCAACACTCCTTGCGATTTAAGGATAATTGTCATATACTTAGCCCGTATGGGGGTTAAAGCTGGTCATGCCTTCCCGTAAATCATCGTTCAACAAAGAGATAAACAATGAATGCTATTCGCGCCTTTATTGCTATTGAGCTGCCTGAAAGCTTCCGCGTAGCTTTAAACAATGTGATGAACCGCCTGAGAGGGGGAATTCCAACGGGAGTGCGATGGGTGCCGGCTGGCAATATTCACCTGACGCTGCAATTCCTGGGTGAAACTTCACCGGCCAACCTTGCCATGCTTTCCAAGAGTCTGCCAGCGGTGGCAT
>CAYVRH010000357.1:0-1614 GCA_964452955.1 uncultured Anaerolineaceae bacterium
TGCACTTGGAATAAACGCTGCAACAGAGCTATGCTCTTCCTTTAATCTAGTGCTTTTAGAGCAAGCTCCAAAGATCTCAACAATCCAAAAAAACCTAGCAATTCATTTTTCATGCGTACCTTATTATGAGGCGTACAAATGCAGTAGCTGCGTGAATGTTTGGAGGATCAAGAGGTTTCGTAGAAATGCCAAATCGTATAAAGATTCCTGTTACGGCAGCCAGGCAACTAATGTAAAATCATGCCATTAAGGTTTCTGGCCCTTTCGATTGGCCAGGATGCATTCTCAAAGAATCTCAGGTGCTAAAAAAGAATAAAAGGTGAAGCAGTGACTTTTCCAACCGTGAACGGCGCCAATTTGCTCAGACAAAAGAAGACCTTGCCGCGAGATTTTCAAGGTGAGCTTAACCTGCTGTTTATCCCCTTCCAACAGTGGCAGCAAGAGGAAGTAAATTCCTGGATGGGTCTGGTCGCGGGCTTGGAAGAGCAGGTGAGCGGGCTTTTTTATTACGAACTGCCTACTATCCGCAGCCTGAACGCACTCTCAAGAATGTTTATCAATGAGGGGATGCGGGCAGGCATCCCCAACCCGAAAACCCGCGAGCGTACCATTACGCTCTATCTTGACAAGCAAGCATTTCGTGTGGCCTTGAACATGACGGATGAAGAGCACATCTACATCTTGTTGGTTGACCGCCAGGGTAATGAGCTCTTCCGCGCCCGGGGCGCGTATAGCCGCGAGAGTGAAGCCGCCTTGCGCCAGGCTTTGGCTAGCCAAATACGTTAAGAGGTTTGGATATGTCCATTTACAGCACTTTGCACCCCGCAGTTTATCATGGTTTCGAAAAGAAACCACCCTTCTTTGAAGGCTGGTATTTCAAGATGGTCAGCGCGGACGAAAGGCACAAGATTGCCATAATCCCTGGGGTTATCCTGGGGCAGGAGGAGCATGCCTTTGTGCAGGTGTTGGACGGGGTGGCTGGCAGCACGGCTTATGTCAGCTTCCCGATGGCGGAATTTCGGGCTGATAAGCAGCGCTTCGAAGTCCAGATTGGTGAAAACCACTTCGATGAGAAGCACATATCGCTCGCGCTTAATTCAACTGAGGTGCAGCTTACCGGCGAAGTGCGCATGGGCAGCCTTAACCCCTGGCCGGTTAGCTTGCTCTCGCCCGGGATTATGGGTTGGTTTGCCTGGGTGCCACGCATGGAGTGCTATCACGGAGTGCTCAGTTTTACGCATGGTCTGCAAGGTACGCTGACCCTAAATGGCAAGGTAATGGATTTTAGCGGTGGGAAAGGTTACATTGAGAAGGATTGGGGCCAGGCTTTCCCCTCGGCCTGGGTTTGGTTTCAGAGCAATCATTTTGCCGGGGCTTCGGCTTGTATCACGGCTTCGGTGGCGGTCATTCCTTGGGGTGGGCGCTCTTTCAGGGGTTTTATAGTTGGTTTCTGGCTGGAAGGAAGGCTTCATCGCTTTGCGACCTACAGTGGGGCGCACATCAATAGACTGCAAATTTTCGACGACCATGTAGATTGGGTCTTGCGGAACCAGGAGCACGGCTTATTTTTGAAGGCCACCCGTGTCGAGAGCGGCTTGCTGCGTGGCCCAACCC
>CAYVRH010000358.1:0-1610 GCA_964452955.1 uncultured Anaerolineaceae bacterium
CATAAAATTTTACGGAGCCGGTGGAGTTTCTGTGGGAGTTGGTATAAAAGTCTCAATAATGATCGTAGGCCTGTAAAGTAGTGTTCCTGGTGTCGTTGTGTATTCTTCCGTGACGATTACCCAGTTGGTAGGAAGGGGTGTCTCGGTAGGGGTAGGTGTTTGAGTTGGTGTCTCTGTTAGGGTCGGTGTGTCGGTACTGGTTGAGGTTGGTGTCGTTGTAGGTGTTTCAGTCATTGTGGCAGTGAAGGTGGCCGTTATTGTGCTGGTCCGAGTGGGTGTAGGAGTTCTGGATGCCGTGGGGGTAAGACTGGGCTTCGGTGTGTTGGTTGGCCTTGGGGTAGGCGTATCGGTCTTGGTAGGGGTAATGGTTGGCGTCGGGCTGGGAATCACCAGTCCATACACCAGTTCAGGTCCAAACAGGTCACCTTTGGCATTTTGCACCCGCCACTTGCCGATAAAGTTCCCTGCGATCGAAGGTGAAAGCAAATTCAAGCTGAGCGTGGTAGTGCCTCCTTGCTCAGTGACAGGCACTTTAATTGGGGTTGTTGCCCCAAGCAGTGAACCGCTGGCAAAAACAAATTTGTAGTTTTCCCATCTGCAGGACCCAAGGTTCATTAATGTCCAGCTTTTGGTGAAGGGCCTGGCAATGTCCATCTGTGTACCTAAGCTTAGGCCGCTCTCTGAAACGATCTCAAAAAGATCAGTACAGGGGGTTGGGCTGGGTCCCTTGGTTGGGGTAAGCGTGATGGTTGGGCTGGCAGCCGGGAGCGGTGTAATGCTTGCCCCGTTTTGGGCGTTCACAACCAGGACAGCTACGTCCTCCGCAGCAGTCTGATTGCCCTGGCGGTTCGTCACCTGCACCCGCAACATTGTGGCGCCCTCAACGCTTGGCGTCCATGCAAAACTCAGCTCCTGGTCAAAAGTCGAGTCCTGGGTGGCATTGATTGTTCGCATCAGCTGATTGTTGACGTAAAAATTGGCTTTTGACCAACCATTTGAACTGCGGATGCGGGCAATCACCGACATAGGTTGGTTGAGTAGGACGCTTTCACCTGATCTAGGGCGCACCACATCCAACGAGATGTTTGCAATACCACGGACGATGAAAGCGCGCACGCCGACCACGAAGGCGATCAGAAGGAGCAACAAAACCGGCGCAGCCCAAAGCCAAAACGAACTCGGCCGCTTGCCCTTTGGGGCAGGTATTATTGTTCCAACATTATCGGGAGGAAGCGCCGGAGGAGCGGAACCATCCGCTAAAATTGGGTCAATAGGGTCATTAGCCACCGGAGGAGCAATTTCTGCCGGTGGAAGTGTAGGAATTGGTAAAGGCTCAGGCTTTAAGGGGGCTGCAATAGTGTCTGGATCTGGCGCAAGCCCATCCGACTTGATTTCCGGTTGGGGTTCAGATGCAAGTTCTGGAAACAGGTTGCCATCCGTCATGAATTAAGTATAAGCCAAACACCCCTTACTTTCACCTTTGCATGAACTTCTTATGTGGCTTCTTCCTCTAACTAAGAAACTGTGGTCAGACGAGTTTGTGTCGCACTTGCTATTGACCGATAGGTCTCAGCCTTTTTCTTGTTGTTTTATTGAAATAACCACGTAGG
>CAYVRH010000359.1:0-1606 GCA_964452955.1 uncultured Anaerolineaceae bacterium
CCCGCGAGGTGGAAGGTAGATTGATCTACCAATAACAGGCAAAATCTCTGCATCTTTGGATGCAATAATATTCTTTTTTGGAGGCGTCATGGAAGAAACTTTAGGCAAGTTGGGTCCTTTTTTTGGAATTTTGCTCGAACTAGCGCTGATCGCAATAGGTGTATTGCTCATCCGCAAGAATGCCAAGAGCAAGAAGAAAGCCTCAGAAGCTCTGGCCTGGCCGACCGTTTTGGGTAGAATCACCCGCTCGGAAGTTGAAAGAAGCGAAAGTACGGATGAAGATGGCACTTCTTACAGCTACACTCCCCGGATTGAATACGCCTACACCGTCATGGGGCAAAATTACACCAGCAAACAGGTAGTTTTTGGTGGTTTCAGCGGTATGGGCAGCCCCAAAAAACCCCAGTTGGTGGCAAGCAAGTATCCACTCAATGATTCGGTAACTGTGTTTTATAACCCCGCCAACCCCCATGAGGCAGTGCTGGAGCAGGCAGTAGGCTCCGGTGCCAAAGGCGCCCTGATCGGCGGGATCATCCTGATTGCGGTCAGTATTTTGATGGGCTTGCCAGTGTTGATCGCGCTGTTGGGAAAGTAAGCTGCTGTTACGACAAGGACCGTAGCGACGGCGCAATCTGGTTTTGATTCTTTCGTAAGGGCGACCCGAGCTTCTGTGCGAAGCTCGCCCGCAATATTTTCATGGAGGGAACGCTGAAAATCGTTCCAGATTTTTCCCTTGGGCCGAGTGAGCTCATACGAGAAGCTCGCCCGATATTTGTTTGTCTTTCATTTTCATTCGTAGGGATAAGATAAACGCAGTGCATCTTATCCGCTCAATTTGTTTTCAGCATTCGGCAAGGATGCGGCAAAACAGCCTTATCCTGGCCCTACGAAAAAAACATTGGGGCAATCGGGTTTTTGATCTTCCCTCATGGGCTATGCCGAGCACAGACTGTTAGATATTAGCCTTTTTTTCGTCATTGCAAGAAGCGCAAGCGAAGTAGCGATCTGATTTTGATCCTTTTGTAGGGGTGTAGGAAAGCCCAGCGCTTCGCCCTGGTTGAGGCTGTTGAGAAGACCAATCACCCTCGTTTTGCGGACCCTCCTTGCAAAGGAGGGCTTGGAAATCCTGCCTGATTCTACCGTAGAGAACGTTGATAGACGTTTCTTTTTTTTGTAAAAATGTCAGGCGAGATTTAGCTTGATTTGGTTTTTGGGCACAAAAAATCCTAAGACATCCTATGACTATTGATTCGTTGGCAGATTGGTGGCAATCGCACCATTTGAGCTCTACGCCTGAGAATTGTTTGGTGATGGTAAACAAAGTTAAAGATCATTACAAGCCACCATGCTTCTTCCGGATTTTATACTGAATTAAACAAGTTTAGGTATAAATGGCGCCTGATTCCCAGATGAAATGATAATTTCATCTCGTAAACTATTGAATCTAGAGAAATAGTTCACTATACTAATAGTGTCTTCATAACATCAAAAATCAAATAAGGACCGTTCAGCATGAATATGATGCCATTAGAGGGCAACTTTACTTACCATTCAGGAGGGGGGTAACTGAAGGTCTGTAAAATTGTGTCGGTTTTTGGAAGAAGAG
>CAYVRH010000360.1:0-1596 GCA_964452955.1 uncultured Anaerolineaceae bacterium
GTGTTATTGGAATACCTCTATTTGGACCTGCAAGTTTGTGACCGCTGTATGGGTACTGAACAAGTCTTGGATGAAGTTGTCAACTCGTTGCTACCTGCCTTTAAGTTGGCTGGATACGAACTTGATTACCGTAAAACCAAAATGGAGACTCCCGATCTAGCCCAGCATTATCACTTCAAATCTTCACCCACCATCCGCGTGAACGGTGGTGATATCTTCCGAGAGGTGCAGGAGAGTGATTGCGGTTGCTGCGGTGAAATTAGCGGTACCCAGGTGGATTGCCGCGTCTTTGCGTACGATGGACGAACCTACGAGGTGCCGCCTGCGGAAATGCTGGCCGAAGCGATTTTGAAATCAGTTTTTGGATCAACAGGTTCTGATACCTGCGCTGAACCGGTCTATCGACTCCCTGGAAACCTGGCAGATTTCTATAAAGGCAAAAATGAAAAATCTGCCTGTAACTGCACGAACAATTGTTGTTGAAATCATTATCTAAAAAGGAACCAGATATGAAATTTATCAATTTGAAAAAGAAAAAAGAAGAAGCATCAAGTTGCTGCGGAGCCATTGATGAGCTTAGTTTTACAAGCACTGAGACAGCAAAGGCTGAAGGCGCACGCGTAAAAGTGCTTGGCAGTGGTTGCGCCAAGTGCAATCAGCTGGAAGCTGCCACCGTGGCCGCGCTGAAGCAACTGGGCATGGATACCTCAATTGACCACGTCAGGGATTTTGCCCAAATCGCTTCCTACGGCGTGATGTCTACCCCGGCGCTGGTTGTGGATGGCAAGGTGGTTTCTTACGGCAAGGTACTTAAGACCGATGAGGTAGTGGAGATTCTTAAAAAGGTCAAAGGATAAATCATATGGCCCAAGAAAAATCAACAGGCATTGGTTTTTTCGAAAAATATCTGACTGTCTGGGTCTTGCTCTGTATGGCTGCGGGCATCCTCATTGGCAAATTCCTGCCCGGAATTCCGGAGGCCTTGGAAAAAATCCAATATTACGGCCAGAACATCCCAATCGCAATCCTTATCTGGATCATGATCTACCCGATGATGATGAAAATCGATTTTCAATCCATCAAGAACGTGGGTAAGAATCCTTTGGGTTTGATCATCTCCACCAGCAGCAGCTGGCTGATCAAACCCTTGCTGATGTTTGGCCTGGCTTCGCTTTTTTTCTACGTCATCTTTAAAGCTTTCATCCCAACCGAATTAGCGCGAGATTATGTGACCGGGGCGGTTTTGTTAGGCGTGGCCCCTTGCACGGCCATGGTCTTTGTTTGGAGTAACCTCACCAAGGGCGACCCTGCTCACACTCTGGTGCAGGTATCAGTAAACGACCTGCTCATTATCTTGCTTTTTGTTCCCTGGGTTACATTCCTTTTGGGCATTAACAAGGTTCAGATCCCCTGGGAAACCTTGTTCTTCTCGATCGTACTTTTCGTGGTTATTCCGCTGACGGCTGGGGCGATCACTCGCGCCGTAATGATCAAGCGCAAAGGATTGGCATATTTTAACGAGAAGTTTGTGCCCAAATTCGACAGCATCACCACCACCGGTTTGTTGTTGACCCTGGTTATTATTTTCACCTATCA
>CAYVRH010000361.1:0-1594 GCA_964452955.1 uncultured Anaerolineaceae bacterium
ACCCATGTTGTATAATTCCTGTGTTAACTTTCACCCAAGGATTGCCTTATGCCAGAGAAACCACTTGACTTCCAGAATATGATTTTTGCCCTGCAGACCTTTTGGTCCGCCCAGGGGTGCCTGATTGCTCAACCCTATTATTCCCAACTGGGTGCGGGAACCATGAACCCGTCCACCTTCTTACGGGTGCTAGGGCCCGAACCCTGGAAAGTCGCCTATGTTGAGCCTTCAGTACGCCCGGACGATGGCCGTTACGGCATCAACCCAAATCGCCTGCAGCAGCACCATCAATTTCAGGTAATCCTCAAGCCGGATCCCGGCAATCCGCAGGAGATCTACCTCAAATCGTTGGAAGCCATTGGCATCAAACCTGAGGAACACGATATCCGCTTTGTTGAAGATAACTGGGAAAGCCCGGCACTTTCTGCCTGGGGCTTGGGATGGGAGGTCTGGCTGGATGGCCAGGAGATCACCCAATTCACCTACTTCCAGCAATCTGGCGGCGTCCAGTTGGAGGTTCCAGCCGTAGAAATTACTTACGGACTGGAACGGATTGCCATGACCCTGCAGCGCGTGCGCCATTTCAAGAATATCCAATGGAGCTCCGAACGCAGTTATGGGGATATCTTCCAGATGGCCGAAAAAGAACACTCCACCTATTACTTTGAGGTTGCGGACGTACAGCGCTTGCGACAGCTCTTTAGCCTGCACCAGGCTGAAGCTGATCTGGCGCTTGAGAAGGGTTTGGTGCTGCCAGCTTACGACAATATTATTAAATGCTCCCACATTTTCAACATCATGGACACCCGCGGAGCTGTCTCCTACACTGAACGCATGGCACTTTTTGGAAAGATGCGCGAACTATCGCGGAAAGTCTCAGAAGCTTACCTGGCTCAGCGCAAGGAATTGGAATATCCCTGGCTTTCCCAAGCAAAGAGAAGTACCGAAGGAATGGCACAGCCCTTGCCAAACCTGACGGCTGAAAAGGCTGATCTGCTGCTTGAAATTGGTACCGAAGAACTGCCAGTTGCAGACCTCGAGGCTGGTCAAGCCCAATTTGGTGACCTGCTTGGTAAATTGCTGGCTGAATCAAGGTTGGCTTTTGACTCGTTGAAAATTGAAGGCACACCCCGTCGGCTGGTTGCAAAAGTGCTGGGCTTGCAAACCCGACAGGCAGACCGCAAGGTGGAAGTGAAGGGTCCCCCGGCGGACCGGGCATTTGACGCTCAGGGCAACCCAACCAAGGCGGCTGAAGGTTTTGCCCGTAGCCGTGGCATCGACGTGAGTGCTTTGAAGGTGCGCGACAATTACGTGGTCGTTGAGCTTGAAGAAACAGGCTTGACTGCTGCCCAAATCCTGGCAGATAAATTGCCCGCGCTGTATGGCGAGATCCGCTTTGCCAAGTCCATGCGCTGGAATGAAACCGGGGTAGCCTTCTCAAGGCCGGTGCGCTGGTTGCTGGCACTACTTGGCGGTCAGGTACTGTCATTCACTTTTGCCGGGTTGCACTGTAGCAACACCACCCGGGGTTTGCGTTTCTCTGAGCCTACCGAAAAGGCACTGCACTCCATTGAAGACTACGATGCCTATCTGG
>CAYVRH010000362.1:0-1590 GCA_964452955.1 uncultured Anaerolineaceae bacterium
GCAGGCGGAACGTTATCCTCCGGCCGGATTCTCAAGAAATTCGAAACTTGTGACTTCAGGCGATTAATCATAGTAGTCTAAGCATAAAATTATACGGTCAAACGCCATTTCCCTCCAGAATTTGCCTGACTCTAGGAAGGTAAAGCATCTTGCCCGGGTTATCATCCTGAGTGGGGTAGCAACTGCTTGCTTATTCGTGGCTCGAAGTAAATAACCTTATCATTACGAGGAGCGCCAAAGACGACTGCGTGTAATTTACCTACGTTAGTACTCGCGCTGCGAAGCAGCATGGAGCACACTCGCGGCACAACGTGCCATAGTGTGTGCCAAGCCCGAAGGGCGAGGGCGAGCAATCCGACTTCTTAAGGGTAGGGAACGCGGAAATGCGTTCCGGTTTTTATCCTTCCATTACATAGGGCGAAATTGACCGTCCTTTGGTCAATTCGCCAAAATTAACCTCTATCAACCATACCTCATCGGCAGATTGGTGAAAACCGCACCAATCCAGCCCTACGCGATCAATGCTTTTACTCTAAATCAACCAGACATTGACGGTGTTGATGACAATTCAGGTTGTAGGGGCGGAGGAAAGAAGCGTAACACCTCGCCCGACTTATTACCCCAATTACAGATTAGGAAATTACCTTACTCCACCTTGGGTGATTAGCTAGACTGAAAACCTACCCGTTCCGTGCTAAAAACTGCCAAACCGCATCCGCCTTGGGGATGGCTGCCTGCGCTCCCAACCTTGTGCACGCTAATGCCGCTGCCGCCTGGGCATAACGAATGGCATCTTCAAGCGCATCACCAATCATCCTCCGGTAGGCGAAACAACCCGAAAAGGTGTCCCCTGCGCCGGTGGAATCCACCGTGTCAACACAAAACCCCGGAATTATCCGGGCCACACCTGCCTTCAGATAGGCCACGCCTTTGCTTCCCAGGGTAATCAAAGGTTCCCGTACGCCCATCTTTTGCAGTAAGTTCAGCCCGGCTTCAACACTTGCCATATCATCAAGCCGCTGATGGGTGTAAAACTCAAATTCCGATTGATTTGGGGTCAGGTAATCCACCCCATCCAGCATCTCCGCCGGATAAGCCATAGCGGGTGCCGGGTTCAGAAAAATGGGCAGCTTGTCCTTGCACAGGGCGATCGTCCTGGCAAGCGTTTCCACACGATTCTCATTCTGCATTAAAACAGCATTGCAGGCCAAAATCTGTTCCCTCAATGCCTCTACCTGGTCCGGTGCAAAAGTGTCATTTGCACCACCGGCAAAAACGATCCGGTTGTCGCCGCCTTCAACGAAGATAAATGCCATGCCCGTAGTCGCTTTAGGATCTGTCAGAATGCCGTCCGTCTGGATACCGTTGGCCCGAAGGTTAGCTTTCACAAATTCGGCAAATGGGTCATTGCCCACCTGCCCAAACATGAGCACTTCCGCACCAGAGCGGGCCGCGGCTACTGCCTGATTAGCGCCTTTCCCCCCAGGGGACTGCAAGGTTTCATCCGAGCGCAAATTTTCGCCGAGTACCGGCATACGCTCCACCACCAGGGTGATATCAAAATTCATGCTGCCCACAACCGCAAGTTTC
>CAYVRH010000363.1:0-1588 GCA_964452955.1 uncultured Anaerolineaceae bacterium
CAAAATTGCCGGGTGTCCCTTAACGGGAAATCTCTTGGCGAGCATAGGGGTGGTTATTTACCGTTTAGTTTTGAAATAACAGACGCGCTTAATAGTGACAACGCTGAAGAACTAAATCAATTAGTGCTCGAGGTTCAGGATCCAACGGATACCAGTATGGACCAGCGCGGCAAGCAGGTTTTGGACCCCAAGGCTATCTGGTACACCTCCGTTTCAGGTATCTGGCAGACTGTCTGGTTGGAAATTCTGCCCTTAACTTTTATTGAAAGCCTCAAATTAACCCCTGATCTGGATAATGCCTCACTGAGCCTGGAATGCACCGTCAACGGGGAAAATGCGGCCGATTTAAGCCTTATGATCGAAGTTTACGGGCACGGGCAGAAAGTGACAGCGCTCGAAGTGCCTGAAAACCGCAAGGCCGTAATCAGCATTCCAGACCCCATCAAGTGGACGCCGGACAATCCGTACCTTTACGACCTTAAGCTGCAATTAGTGCGCGGCGGCAAAGTGCTGGATGAAGTGAGCAGTTACTTCGCCATGCGCAAATTTGGCAAACTGCGTGACGCTGCGGGATATTGGCGTTTCACCTTAAATGATGATATCCTCTTCCTCTACGGACCGCTTGACCAGGGCTACTTCCCAGATGGTTTGTACACAGCCCCGAGTGAAGCAGCCATGCGCTACGACCTGGAGTACACCAAGGCGATCGGCTGCAACATGGTACGCAAGCATATCAAGGTCGAGCCGCTCACCTGGTATCGGGCTTGCGATGAATTGGGTTTGATAGTCTGGCAGGATATGCCCAACGGCGGGCACAAATGTGAGGATTGGCTTTCCGTTTTTACCATTTTTACCGGTTTTCACCGCAACGACCGCAATTTCTTAAGGCGTTTCGGCAGGACGGATCAAGCCAATCGCGCTCAATTCCTTCAAGAATTGCGAGCAATGATCAAGCACCTCTACAACGTGCCCAGCCTTGCTGTTTGGGTGCCATTTAACGAAAGTTGGGGCCAGTTTGAAGCGCTCAAAACCGCGAAGTTGGTTAAAGATCTTGATGCTACCCGCCTGGTGGATCACGCTTCAGGCTGGTTTGACCAGGGCGGTGGAGACTTCCAAAGCCGGCATGTTTACTTCAAAAGGTTGAGCGCGTCGCAGCCTGATGACCGCATCCTGGCGGTAACCGAATTTGGGGGCTACAGTTTGATGCTGCCTGGCCATAGCTGGGACGAATCGAGCAAATTCGGCTACAGGTTCTTAAGTTCTAAAGAAACGCTAACCAAAGCCTACCTGGATTTACTCGAAAAGGAAGTGAAGCCTCTGATCGCCAAAGGCCTGGCAGCGGCAATTTACACGCAAACCACGGATGTGGAAGCCGAAGTGAATGGCTACTTGAGTTACGACCGAAAAGTTGAAAAGATGGACCGCGAACTCATTCGGCAGAAGCACGAGGAGTTGATTCGCTTGGGGTCAATGTTGTAAAGATCTTTTATCATATCTGTCACCCTGACTGCCTTTTCCATATCTGGCACTCTGGACACAAGTGAGCGATCTTTGTTTTTCTCCCTCGTAGGGAGCGTTGAAAAACGCT
>CAYVRH010000364.1:0-1587 GCA_964452955.1 uncultured Anaerolineaceae bacterium
TGTTTGCGGGTCATCAACTGCACTGTTTCACCCTTTTGCAGCCAGGCCAGTGGCGTGCGAAGTGATAAATTCTGTGATTCACGCATGACCAAGGAGGTTTCCGCCAGACCTGGAAAGTGCTTTTGAGCAGCATGGAAGAGGCTGAGAGGGTAAAAGAGAAGTTTGCAGCTGGTTTGGGCCAGCGCTGAAGATTGATACACCTGATTCTCCAGCAGAATTTCATCACCAAGCAGATCTCCACGCCGGCATTGCTTGAGGGCTTCACCTTCCGGAGAAAAGAGATCAGCCACGCCAGCCTTGAGGATGAGCAAACCCTGGATAGGCTGGCCAGCTTCAAAGATGGGGTCGCCAGAGGCAATGTTCACCGGTTTCAGGCTGCTTTCAACTTCAGACAACTCCGCTTCGTTGAGCGCGCTAAAGAGGGGCAACCCTTTGAGCAGCTGGCCGATGGAAGAAAGTGTCGTTTCTGGTGAGCCTTCAGCATTCATATCTGTTATTGGTTTCAAGAGTTGTACCAACTTTAGACAGATTCTGTGGGGACAGCTGAAGGCAAAAGATAAGGCAGATATTGAGAAGAGCAGAAATCCTTTCCAGGATTTCTGCTCTTCGGTTAGGTTTTTCTAGATATCTGAAACGGATATTTGCGTTTACTGCTTTGGCTGAAGTTTTACAGCGGTACCAGACGCGGTAACCATGAGCATGCTGCCGCCTTCGCCAAGGGTTTCGTAATCCACCTTGAGCCCAAGGATGGCATCAGCACCCAATTGTTGGGCACGTGCGGCCATTTCATTGATGGCTTCGGTACGTGCCTGAATAACGGATTCTTCGTACATGCCAGAACGGCCGCCCACAAAGTTGCGCAACCCGGCTGCAAAGTCCTTAAGGAAGTTGACACCTTCAATAACTTCGCCAAAAACTGGCCCAATATATTGGGTAACAACGGCATTATCAATATTGTTCGTGTTTGTGATAATCATTTTTCCTCCGATGAGTAGTTTTATTTATTACGTTTGGAATTCTAAGGTCTGCAAAAAAAAGGTAACCAAGATTATCTATGGTTCTCCAAATTTCTAAGCGACGGATCGAAGTGGTTCTTTGAATGAAAAAAAGCGGGCAAATTAATGCCCGCTGATTCTTGTTTTATGCGACAGGAAGTTCTTGCGTGTCTGAGGGATCCACTTTCTCGCGCTTAGTGGCTTGGGTTTTGCCAAGGCGGGTGCGGGTGGTTTCCTCACCGGTTTTGGGCTTTTCAGCCTTTTCAGTTTTACCAGGAACTCTGGTGAAGGTGAGTCCGTCGCTCTCGGATTTGTCCACCAGCATAGTATCGCCATCCTTGAAATCACCTGCCAGCAGCTTGGCTGCCAGGGGGCTTTCGACATACTTTTGCAGGGCACGTTTGAGTGGGCGGGCGCCAAGAAGCGGGTCAAAACCTTCGTTGGCCAGCCAACCGCGGGCTTTTTCGCTTACTTCGAGCTTAACACCGTTTTCCTGCAGGCGACCTTCCAGCTCTTTGAGCTGCAGGCCAACAATATCCAGCACATTTTCATGGCTGAGCGGGCTGAACATGACGATATCGTCGATGCGGTT
>CAYVRH010000365.1:0-1582 GCA_964452955.1 uncultured Anaerolineaceae bacterium
CTGGTGACCAGGTGGTGGTGATTTCAGGCTTCCCTGTAGGCCAGTTCCGCACGCCGAACCTGACGCTGCTCTATAAGATCAAGGGATGAGACCGAGACTTTATCTATACCACGGAATTAGCCATTAACCACAATATCAAAACGAGGTGGCAGGATTTATCTGCCACCTCGTTTATGTTGATTGTTTCTGTTATGCCAAGGAGGCGTTTATTTGGTTCAACACTTCACGGCTAGGGCGCAAAAGATCATTGGGCGTGCGGTTGAGCGGAGCTTCGCCCAGATTGTAAGGTTCAAAAACCGTCGGGGTGTCATTATTGATGTATATCAAGCCCGTCGCGAAGTATTTATTCTTATAGCTTTCGGTCAGTAAGTCCAATGCTGCGGAGTGATCCGTAGGGTCGTAGTCCCGTTTGATTTTCTTGAGCAAAATCACAGAATCATCCGGCAAAGTAACCTCTTTGACCGTGCCTTCCTCGAAATCATCCAGGCTGGGAACATCCTTCCGATAGGCAAACTTGATTTCCTGGATGGGGTCTTCGTTCTGCCGGCCCCAGTTGTACGACTGCAAAGCTTCGTCTTTGTTGTTAAAAGTGACGCAGGGGCTAATCACATCAATGACTGAAATGCCGTTGTGCATGATCGCGGCCTTGATGAGTTCTTTGAGTTGTTTGGCATCGCCAGCAAATGACCGGGCTACAAAGGTCGCCCCACTGATGAGCGCCTCCATGCAGAGGTCCAATGGTGGCAGCCAGTTTTTTCCCTGGTGCTTGAGCTCAAGGCCATAATCCGAGGTGGCGGAGAATTGCCCCTTCGTAAGGCCGTAAACACCGTTATTCTCAATGATGTACGCCATGGGCACATTGCGGCGAATGATGTGTTTGAAGTGCCCCATCCCGATGGATGCGCTATCCCCATCCCCGGAGATGCCGATGATCTTGATACTGCGATCGGCAAAAGTAGCCCCAGTTACCAGGGTAGGCATGCGCCCATGCAAGCCATTAAATCCAAAAGAGCGCTGCAAGAAGTAGTTGGGACTCTTGGACGAGCAGCCAATGCCTGAAATCTTGACGACCTTTTCCGGCAGGATGCCAAGCTCAAAAACCGCGGCTTGTATTTGGTTAGAAATCATATTATGGCCGCAGCCTGGGCAAAGTGTGGAGGGACGACCTTTGTAATCCTCGGGGGAAAGGCCAAGCAAGTTGCTTTCAGTTTTCGGTGTGACGGTATTTGGTTTATCCATTGAGTTGCTCCTTTGCGAGGATGGTTTCGGAAGCCCAGACAGCAGTCATTGGCAGACCGCCAATTTCAGTAACGGAGGTGATGCGCGGTGCATACTGGGAGAATTCCCGGCGTAAAACACCACAAAGCTGGCCATCGCGGTTGAGTTCAAGCACATAGGTGCGATCATGGCCGATAATAAAGTCCCGTTCCAACTTGCCGCAGGGCAGTGAACGGATGCGCATAAAGTCGGTCTCAAGCCCCTTTTCACGTAGCAGAGCCTGTGCTTCAATGATTGCCAGTTCTGTAGAACCCATACCGATAATGCCAATTTTGGCATCTTTGCCATAATGAGTGATTGGCAT
>CAYVRH010000366.1:0-1579 GCA_964452955.1 uncultured Anaerolineaceae bacterium
GCAGGCGGCTTGAGCCCATGCGGGCCTGGATGATGGCAACCGTCTTTCCCATGCTCAGTTTCCCTGCGCAACCGGGTCGATGATTACCGTTCCCATGTAGGTCTCGTACATGGAAGCCGTGATTTGCATGGTGCTGGGAGAGGTCATCCACAGGAAACCCCAAAGCTGGCCGCCTTCCTTGAAGAGGTAGACGACCCAGGCATTATTGTCCTTGGCATAATTCAAGCGGATCATGTCACGCCCTTGAAGCGTGAGTTGTTTGGATTCAAAGGCGTTGTTTTGTTTTTGGATGACGGTTTGAATTGCCAGATGGATTGCAGTCAATGGCACAAAATTGAACTGGTCATTCTTGAATACCAACAATTTTGTTGGTTCCGGCGTGGCTGAATCATAGCCCCACCAGGCGATGTTTTCTTCAATGCCATCCACCAGTTTATTGTAGATATCGCTGCCTTCACCAAAGAAATTCTTGATGCTTTCGACAATACCGGGTAGATCTGGTGTGATATCCGCCCCGATGTAGGTATTAGTAAGCATGATTGACATGCCAGCCCCCTGCAAACGCACCAAGCCCAAATCGGGTGTGGGAGTTGCAGTCGGCGTCATTCCGAACAAGCCACCGATGGGCTGCAGACTGCAAGCCAGCGATGATAACAATAAAACGCAGACTACTGCGATGAGTTTCTTTTTCATTTTCTAACCTTTTGCCAGCAGATCCTGCCAGGCTTTCATTAAAACTTGTTTATTTCTTTGCCAGTTCGCTTTTGCTTCTGCGGTCAGGCGTGCGGACTGCCCAAGCGGTTCGAGGTCTGCCTCTGAGGCAGTTAAGATTTTTTCTGTAAGGTTCTCAATATTACCATCCTGGTAAACCCAGCCATTGATTCCATTCTGAACCCATTCCAGGTTAGCAGGGATATCGGTTGCCAGAGCCGGCAAGCCCATCGCCAGTGCTTCCATCAAAGAAACGGAGGACCCGTCCACATGTGAAGGGCTCACGTATATATCCGCGGCCGTGAAATATTTGGGCAATTCAGAATTGGGCAGCCTGCCCAAGGTTTTTACTTTATCCTCCAGCCCAGCAGTCTTGAAAATGTTTTGGATTTCCTTAGCCTGCGAGCCATTGCCTGCTAAAAGGAGCCTCAAGCCTGGATCTGAAGCCACAGCTTTCACAAAAGCCTGGCAAAGATCAACCACCCCATATTTTGGTTCCCAGGAACGCAGGCAGAAGAGTACCTTTGCATTTTCCCAACCCAGCTCTTGCCTGATATTTGAGGCCTCAGCTTGCCAGGCAGCTCTTTTAAAGTGCTCCAGGTCAACCCCCCAGGGAAAAATGTAGATTTTCTCACTTGGAAAACTCAGCGAGACAGCCTTCTGAGCGCTGCATTGTGCATCCACCAGTAAACCTTGGGCATGAGTCAATGAAAATCTTATCCTTGCCAAATTTTCAGCACTCGCAAAACTTTCGGCCATGAGGTCAAAACCCCAGCTTTGAGCCAGCAAGGGTTGCGCCCCGGCCAGGGCAGCCAGGTAAGCCAGGTCGTGCAAAGGGCCCGCCTGTACCAGGTCGGGTTCGAGTGTG
>CAYVRH010000367.1:0-1579 GCA_964452955.1 uncultured Anaerolineaceae bacterium
CTTGCGGCGGACCGCGGCGAAATGACTTTATCGGGCAGCCTGAAAACCGCATCCCGAAAATTCTTAGCTGGCTGGACCATATCCAGAGCCTGGGTT
This sequence comes from uncultured Anaerolineaceae bacterium, assembly GCA_964452955.1. GTDB lineage: Bacteria > Chloroflexota > Anaerolineae > Anaerolineales > Anaerolineaceae > Mesolinea. The sequence continues at coordinate 97 of CAYVRH010000367.1, forward strand.
GTAATGCTATCCTGCTAGGCCCGGTTTTTGAAAGCAGTACACATGGGTATGACACGGCGGATTATTTCACAGTAGATCGGCGTTTGGGAACCAACACGGATCTTGCCCGGCTTTCACAGGCTATGCATGAACGAGGCATGGGCTTGGTGTTGGATGGTGTGTTCAACCACGTCGGCCGGGATTTTTGGGCGTTCAAAGATCTGCAAGCTCATGGGCAGCAATCGGCTTACGCAGGCTGGTTTTCGGGCTTGCGTTTCGACCGCCGGAGCCCATTTGGGGACGCATTTGATTACGATTGCTGGCAGGGCAACCACGACCTGGTGAAACTAAAACTTGACAACCCGGCTGTACGCCAGCATCTTTTTGAGGCCGTGCGGAACTGGAAGCAAGCATTTCAGATTGATGGTCTACGCTTGGACGCAGCCGATGCCCTGGATAAAGATTTCATACGCGCGTTGAATGGTTTCTGCAAGGCAATGGACCCGAATTTCTGGCTGATGGCGGAAGTGATCCACGGAGACTACACGCAATGGGCTAACCCGCAAATGGAAGATGCCACTACCAGTTATGAGCTCTATAAGAGCAGCTGGTCTTCGTTCAATGACCATAATTTCTTTGAACTCAGCTACAGCCTGACACGCCAATTTGGCGCTGGTGGTGTTTATAAGGAGTTAAAGACTCAGTATAACTTTTTGGATAATCACGACGTCAGCCGGATTGCCAGCACCCTCAAAGACCCGGCCAACTTGGAAGCGCTGTACCTGCTGATGTTCACGGAACCGGGTATTCCTTCCCTCTATTACGGCAGCGAATTCGCCTTTGTGGCCAGTAAAAGCCAGAATGACTGGGAGTTGCGACCCGAATTCAAGCTGCAATCCCTGCTCGAGACCGGTGCCCAGCAAGGGCTGCGCGAGGCGATTGCGAAATTTGCGCAGATGCGTGAGGCGTTGCCAGCCTTACAAAGTGGAGACTGTAACGTGAGGCTGACTAGCCTGGGGCAAATCGCGTTCACCCGCAGCCTGGAGGGGCAGACTGTACTGGCAGCTTTCAATAATCAGCAGACAACTGAAAAAATAGCTGTCCCAATGCCTGGAATGACTGGCTGGAAATTCAGGGATGTGCTTGGGGATGGCGGCGAAAGATTCGTATCTGAAAAAGAAGTTTTGGAACTGGAATTGTTACCAAATTCCGGGCAAGTTTGGGTGAGCAGCTACTGAGCGTCGATTTTTTCGACTACCCAGAAATGGGAAAGGCCGAAAACCTGAAGCGGTGAGCCTTCCAGACCTTGCAGTACCGCACGCAGGAATTTACCAAACCTGGGATGGCGCTCAATGATGTTGTCGTAAGCACCAAAAATGACTGAGCGGTGGATGAACTTGACCGGCAGGCCAACAAAGAGCTTTTCCAGGTCGCGGCGGGTATAGACGTTGACATGCGGGCAAAGTTTATCCCGCCAGGGGCGCGGCAGGTAATTGACGAAGAG
>CAYVRH010000368.1:0-1578 GCA_964452955.1 uncultured Anaerolineaceae bacterium
CTCCTCCTTAATACTAGTGCCGGGGTCGGCGTCCTCGGCACTAGCTGATTCTAAACCAAATTACTTCCCTCAGAAAACTTCCAGATATTCCCACAGTTAAGCTTTTCCGATTAAAATCGAAAAGGTTTCTTGGAGGTGTATATGAAAGAAAAACGCGAGATTTACCCGATTGATATTGCTGGGGTCCATCGTGACCTGCAGCTTTTTGAAGTAAAACCTGGTTTACGTATTGCAATCCTGAATATTTTGGGTGACGTGGAACTGGTGGATGCCTGCGCCAAAGGCCTGGCTGAAAAACTCGCCGGTACGGATTACGATGTCATTGTGACCGCTGAGGCCAAATCCATCCCCATCGCCCACATGCTCGCCCGGGAGACTGGTAAGCCCTATCTCGTGCTGAGGAAGGAAAGCAAACCTTACATGGGTAATTTCATCTGCGTTGAGACGCTCTCCATCACCACCGGAAAGCCCCAGATTCTGATCCTCGACGAGAAAGACATAAACCAGATCAAAGGCAAGAAAGTGCTCCTGCTGGATGATGTCATCAGCACCGGGTCAACACTGCAAGGTATGCGGCTGATTGCTGAAAAAGCTGGCGGACATGTGGCAGCAGAGGCAGCCATCCTCACCGAGGGTGACCGGGCAGAATGGATGCAAATTATCTCCTTGGGGCATTTGCCGCTCTTTTTTGACCAAAAATGATCCTTGAGCAGTTGCGGATAGGGCTTGAACGCAACGTTGAAGGCCGCAGCCTGGCCTGGGCTTTGGACTTGCCTGGGGCTTTTGCCTATGGAAGTGACGATGCCGAAGCGCTGTCAAATATCCCAACTGCTGTCGAGGCTTACCAGGCCTGGATCGGGTGGCATTGCCAGGAAAGCTGGCTAAAGACGACCCCTATCAAAATGCAGGTGCTAGAAAGCTTGGATAGCTTCACGAACAGTCAAGGCATCACCATCAGCGCTTTGTTTGAAAACGACAGAAATCCGCTCCCAGCCATCGAAATCGATCAAGCCCTGCAAATGCATGCCTGGCAAAGGCAAGACTTGCTGGCGGGTGTGGCAGGCCTGAGCCCTGAAGTCATGACCTGCATGCTGCCAGGGCAGCGCTGGAATATCAATGGCATTCTGAACCATATTGCTCGGATGGAAACCTGGTATCTCAGGAATATGAGCCTGCCCTTGCCGAAAGCAGCCTCCCCCATCCATAACCCGTTCAAATTGCTCGAACAAAGTTCTGAGCTTGTGCAAAAATATCTGCCAGCCTTGGAAGGGAATGACGAGGTAATCGATCAGCAGGGGGAACTTTGGTCCGCGCGCAAGGTGGTGCGCCGCTTGCTTTGGCACCAAAAAGATCACACCGACCACATACAGCAGATTGTGGAATTAGCAAATCAGGAATGAAAAGGGCATAATAATCATCTGTCATCCCGAACGAACGTGAGGGATCTATGTTTGCACTACTAATAAAATTCTTCGCTTAGCTTGCATCTCATGATGGCAAGAAAAAGATAAGAAAATTTAATTAAACTAAAACTGGAGCCTCACCTGCTCCAGTTTTAGTTTCGATCAAAGTAGTGTT
>CAYVRH010000369.1:0-1558 GCA_964452955.1 uncultured Anaerolineaceae bacterium
AGTAAACGAGGTTTTTTAGGCCTTTTCCTGCCCCCCAGAGCGATTCTGCCAGCACAGCGCCGTTCACATCAGTATCAAACGCTACCGGTAGGCCTAACGCCTGCTTAAAAGGAGTCACCAGGTCGGTGTTGGCCCAGCTGGGTTTAGGGGTGGACAGTATTTTGCCGAAATCCGGCGAGTCCGGACGTGGGTCCAAAGGGCCGAATGAGGCGATGCCCAGGGCGGAAAGGCTCCCCAGTTGCGCTTGGGCTTCCTGGAAGAAGGTCAGGCAGTTGGCAATGGTCTCAGATGGGCTTTGGCAGGGAAAACGCGCTTCCCTCAGGATCTGCCGGTCCGCGTCCATGACCGCGCAGATGAATTTGGTGCCGCCGCCTTCGATGGCAGCGTAAAGCTTTGCGTCCATTTCCACCTCCGCTTAAATTTTAGCCGATAAGGGATGCGGAGGATAGATACTTTATCCATGACCCAGGCTAGGAATCGTAGATTACTAATACAACCGCGAAAAGCAGACACGCTAGAAGTTGCACTTGCAGTGTGGCCAGTACTCGTGGCCCGACCTGTACTTGTGCTGTGGCTTGTACTTTCAACCCGAACGGTAATAGTGAATGAAAACGGAAGTCAGAATCTTCAAAATCTTGTCTGCTTCGCAAAGATGTGTTTTTCTGCCCTCGTCGTGATGAAAAGTTGGATTTTTTGCCTATGTTCCCAGTGCACGTGCAGTTTTTCCGTCTTGGAGACTGACCTGGCGATAACCGTCAATTGACCTTTACAATTTTGACCCACCTTCGATCTTGACATAACACCTAATTAATAATACGATAAGTATCGAAATAATACGTATACAACCAATTAGATACTTATAGGAACACAATGGCTGATTACGAAGAAAAAGCAAAATATTTCAGAGCTCTGGCAGAGCCATCCCGGCTCAAGATTCTGGCCGCGCTCGTTGAAAAGCCGATGTATCTCGAGCTTCTGGCCGAACGCCTCAACCTGGCAGCTTCCACAACCTCTTTCCACCTCAAAAAGCTGGAAGAGGCAGGTTTTGTCCGCTCTGTGCGCGAGCAATTTTACGCTGTTTATCACATCGTGCCAGAAGCCTTGCAGAGCCGTGTCTTTGAGCTTGTCAGGCAGCCAAAAAGCGACATGGAAGCTCAGAACACGCAGGATCAGGCTTACCGCCAAAAGGTCCTGAACACATTTTTCGTGGATGGCAAGCTTGTTAAGATCCCGGTACAGCTCAAAAAGCGCATGATTGTGCTCGAAGAGTTGGCCAGCAAGTTTATCCCCGGCCAGGCCTATCCAGAAAAGCAGGTAAACCTGATTCTGGCGGATTATAACGACGATTTTTGCACGCTGCGGCGCGAAATGATCGCCGAGGGTCTGCTCACCCGCCAGGAAGGCATCTACCAGCGGCCAAAAGTGGACTGAGATTTCCCTTTAAGGTCGCCCACTTGCCCGCCCGGAAACGGCATACACAATGACACTACATGCCGCGAGTACTGGCGCAAGAAATCGTCGTTTTTGCTCCTCTTTATGGCGTTCCGACATTTCACGT
>CAYVRH010000370.1:0-1558 GCA_964452955.1 uncultured Anaerolineaceae bacterium
GTCATCACCAGAGTGGGAATCTGCAATTCCTGGATGATATTGGCCACCGTGAAGGTCTTGCCTGTTCCAGTGGCACCCAGGAGCACCTGGTTACGGTAACCCTTACGAATGCCCTCAACGAGCTCTTTGATAGCGGTTGGTTGGTCTCCCGTGGGCTGGTATGGGGCGTGAAGATCGAATTGCATGCTCCAATTATAGTTCAGGCAGATGGAATTGGGAAGGTTAATAGAACAATTGGGCTATTTTGTAAAGTTTTCTAAGCCTTTATTACCTTCTGCATTTGAGAAAACCCAGACAGACCAAGAGCTCACCCAAGCTTTGAATTGCTACCTTCTGGGATTGGTCAACGCTGAGCCTGCCGCATCGAGCAGATTTGATCCAAACTGTATAATCTTTATCATCAGAACTGAGAAGTTCCCAGGCCTATGGAAAAAACGCTGACTTTTCTTCTGAGAAAGTTATTCCTCTATACACTTTCTTTTATCCTGATCACCGCCATTATTTATGGTTTTATTGTCTTAAGTACGACGCCCCGCAGCCGGGCAATGCTTTACATTCCCAACAACAACGCACGTCTGTCGCCCAAACAAATGGAGGTATTGCTGAATAGAGCAATCAAGGAATATCATCTTGATGCTCCCTACCCTGTGCAATATTTTATCTGGCTTAAGAATTTCCTCTCTGGAAGCTGGGGTTACAGCCCTTCGTTACGCGCCTCGGTAAAGCAGATTATAATCAATCGTCTACCCCCAACCATCGAATTAACGCTCTACTCTGTGCTTCTATTTCTGCCTTTGGGTCTTCTTAGCGGCATTGTTGCCGCGGCTAAGAACCATAAGGCTCCGGATGTCATGGTTCGCTTTTGGGCATCCGTGGCTACCTCCATACCCACACTGATCCTTGCTATTCTTCTCATCATTTTATTCAGCATCAACCTACACTGGTTCGCACCAGACCGTCTGAGCAGTTCCAATCTCATTTTGGTGAACTCGAAGGATTTCCATCTCTATACAGGCCTGATAACGCTGGATGGATTACTGAACGGAAGGCTGGATGTAAGCTGGGATGCTCTTAAGCACCTGGTGTTGCCTGCCATCACGCTAGCTTTACCCCAATGGGCTTTGTTGGCAAGGTTGACCCGCACAGGTTTGTTGGATGAACTCAAGAAAGATTACATCACCATGGCCAGGGGAATGGGAATTCCAGAAAGGAAACTGCAGTGGCAATACGCACTAAAGAATGTGACCCCAGTGGTGCTTTCCAATGCCATGCTTTCTGTTGCCATGCTGCTGACTAATACCTATATCGTCGAGACTATTTTCCATTATCCGGGTCTTTCCTTTATCGCGCTCAAAACCATCGCCGATGGACCCGATGCCCCAAGCCTGATGGGGTTCGCTGTCATTAGTATTTTGCTTGTGTTACTCCTGATGTTTATTCTGGATATTTTGCTCTTTTCTTATGATCACCGCATCGGAGTATCAGAATCCTCATGAACAAAATGCAAAAGTTTTTTTCTTCCTGGAAGAATTGGATTTCCCTGGGCATGATTGCCATA
>CAYVRH010000371.1:0-1548 GCA_964452955.1 uncultured Anaerolineaceae bacterium
AAAAAGAGCATCGTTTTGTTGTCCTCTCAGACACGCATGTCGGCGACCGCGCCCGTAAGCTTGACCCGGGATTACTAAAGGCTATTACCGATTTACAGCCTGAGACCATCCTGCATTGTGGAGATGCCTGCCGCCGGTCAACCATCACTGAGCTTGAGAAGATTGCCCCAGTCTGGAATGTTCAGGGTAATCGTGATTGGTTTCAGGCTCACAATGCACCCATGGATCTCCAGTTTGAAGTCAATGGCGTAAAAATTACCATCGCGCATGGCCACCTCAATATGTGGCAGTATCTGCTTGATCACTTCAAGCTCTTATTGACCTTAAGCTTGCCATATTATCCCTTCTTTCGTAATCGACTGGCAAGCAAATACCCTGAAGCTGATCTCATCCTTTATGGCCATACCCACACCGCTGCAGATGACCGCGTTGGCTCGCAAAGACTCATCAACGTAGGTGCTGGCTACCCAAATCGCCTCAATAAGCACATGGTTGAATTTGGATTGCTCACCATCGGGGCCGGTGGTACGATTGACTACAAGCATTTTGCCATCCCACCGACGAAAGCCCGAAATGATTGAAACTCTGAGCTCTGACCAAAACCCCCGGGTGCAGCTTGTGCACAAACTAATCACACAATCGAAAACCCGGCACAAAGAGGGTCAATTTGTAGCTGAAGGTTCACGCTTGATTGAGGATGGCTTGAAATCCCTTTTTCCGCTAGATTTCGTTTTTTTGCGGACGCATGCCAGTCCTCGCGCGCAGCAGGTCCTCAGCACGGTTCCTATCAAGGTGCCAAAATTTGAATTGGAGGACAAGCTTTTTGATTCCCTCTCCGATACGGAAAACAGCCAAGGACTTTTGGCGGTTTTCCATCAGATCGACCTACCCTTACCTGACAAGCTCGATTTTGTCCTCATCCCAGATGCCATCCGCGATCCGGGTAATCTGGGCACAATTATCCGCACCGCCGAAGCCGCAGGTGTTCAGGCGCTTCTCATTCCACCCGGTACGGTCGATCCGTGGAGCCCCAAAGTCATTCGCTCCGGAATGGGTTCTCACTTCCGCCTGCCCATCCTTGAATGGAATTGGCAGGCCATTTCTACCCTCCTGGAAGGCATGAATTGTTTTGGCGCAGCAATGAATGGCAAGATAAGTTGTTGGGAAGCAGATTTTCACTCACCGACAGCTCTTCTGATTGGTAGTGAAGCTGAAGGGCTTGGTGAGGACGCTCTTGCACTGGTTACCCAAACCCTGCGCATTCCCATGGCCGGAAAAAATGAGTCCCTCAACGCCGCTGTTTCGGCCGCTATCCTTGCATTTGAAGTTCTGAGGCAGCGTAGCATATGAAAATTCGTTCCATCACTCTCTTCGCAAACCCTGGCTATCCACCCAACCGCTTACTCTTGGACCACTTAGGCATCTTTGCCCGCCATGCTAAATCTGCTTTTAGCGATGCGGGAATAACCGTTGAGACCATTCGCCTTGCAACACCACCTTTCCCACTGTGGTTACCGCTCAAGAACATCGTTCCAATGGTCCAGGAAC
>CAYVRH010000372.1:0-1545 GCA_964452955.1 uncultured Anaerolineaceae bacterium
GATAAAAACCGGGAGGGGTTAGGTAGGCACTCAATTCAAGTTGCCTGCAAACCAAGGAGTGCTGCAATGACCATTTCACCTCGCACTAAAGCCATTCTTCAAGCCCTATTAGTCACCCTGTTGTGGTCCAGTTCATGGGTGCTGATCAAGCAGAATATCCAATCTATCCCGCCGCTCACCTTTGCGGGGTTGCGTTATACACTGGCCTTTTTATTACTGATCCCCGCATTGCTTAGAAAAAAAGATGAACTTGCCAAGCTGAAAAAGGCGGATTACGGTTCATTGTTTGTATTGGGCTTGGTTTTCTACGCCATGACGCAAGGCGGGCAATTTCTAACCCTAAAACACCTGGACGCGATCAGCTTTAGCCTGATGTTAAATTTCAGCGCGGTGCTGGTGGCTGTTTATGCTGTGATTCGGGGCAAAGAATTCCCTGTAGCTGCGCAGTGGCTCGGGATGGTGATCTTCCTGGCCGGCTCGCTGCTTTTCTTTTTACCTCAGGGAGTAAAACAGGGCAGCCTGCTAGGGTACGGACTGGGCATCTTTACCGTACTTGGCAATGCTGTTTCGTCCGTGATGGGCAGGGAGGCAAACCGAAGCGCTAGAATCTCGCCAATCGTCATAACCACGGTAAGTATGGGGGTGGGTGGCATTACCATGCTGGTACTGGGTCTGATCTTCCAGGGTTTACCCTCGATCAGCTTGAAAGCCTGGCTGGCCATCCTTTGGCTGGCAGCAGTCAATACTGCCTTTGCCTTTTGGCTGTGGAATAAATGCCTGCAGGTTCTAACGGCAGTCGAATCAAGCATCATCAATAACACCATGATGGTACAAATTGCCATTCTGGCCTGGCTGTTCTTGGGTGAGCGGGTGAGCACGCTCGGAATCGTAGGTTTAGCGCTGGCAACTCTCGGGATCTTGTTTGTGAACATTAAGCCCAAGATCAAGCACTAAGGCTGAAATCTGGCTCGAGGTTGGGCTTGATCGAGCACGGTCTTCCTGCAGCCTGGGATTCTAGGTTAAATGAAAACGCCCCTGGCCTACTCGAAGCCAGGGGCGTTTTGGAATGCAATTACTTTTTTGAGAGCATGTTTTTTAAGAGGCCGGCCAGCAAGGTTAGAACCGCACCGCCAACACCACCGCCAACCAGGTTGACAAGTAGTGAAACGATGTCAGTGCTCCCGCTGGCAAGCTTAAGTACACCAGCAAGTTGACCACCGGCTAAGCCGCCGACCAAACCGGCCAGGGTGTTGCCTAGAGGACCTAAGCTCAACTTCTTGAGGATGGACGCAATCGCGCTACCTCCACCAAGACCGCCGAGCAATTGAATTAGAATGGGTAAGACCGTTTCCATAATAGCTCCTTTTTTTGAGTTGGATTAGATCATCTTTTATTATATCTCTCAGGTAGTTCTGCCCTGAAACGTAGAAGGTAGATAGCCCGATGCTCTTTAGTGTTGGCTGCTTATTTCAGATAAAAAATACGGTTTGGGGAATACTTCTCAAAAAAGGGCAGAATCTCTTTAGTTCTATCCGAGGGGAAGGA
>CAYVRH010000373.1:0-1537 GCA_964452955.1 uncultured Anaerolineaceae bacterium
CCAATCCCCGCGATTTCGTGGGGGTTTACGCCGCTCTTGAGCAAAACTTCGCGGCATGTCTTGACGGTTGCTTGCCACCAATCCTGAGGGTCCTGTTCCGCCCAACCGTTCTGACGTTGGTAAAGCGGGTATTCAGCCGTACTGGAGGCACGCTCGTTACCGAGAGTGTCCACCAGGATAGTTTTGGTGCCTGACGTACCGATATCAATGCCAAGTAAATAGCTCAAGCTTAATTCTCCTGATATCAGAGGGTAAAGATGACCTGGTTCAGTACGGTTTCAAGATATTCCTGTGAACCGCTGGTGTTGGTGTGAACTTCACCCATCTCGAGAGCAAGTTTGGAGAGCTCAGATAGGGAAACTTGACCTTTTTGGATGCGCTGGCCAAGATCTGAGTTCCAGCTGGCATAGCGGTCTACAACGAAGGCATCCAGGCGGCCATCTTCAATCAAGGCGTTGGCTGCACGTAGACCGCGGGCGAAGGTGTCCATCCCTGCAATATAGGCCAGGAAGACATCCTCTTGGGTAAAGCTGCTGCGGCGGGCTTTGGCATCAAAATTCAGGCCGCCATTAACAAAACCGCCTGCCTTGATGACTTCATACATACCCAAGGTGGCATCATAAATGTTGGTGGGGAACTGGTCGGTATCCCAACCCAGCAGTGTATCGCCCTGGTTGGCATCAATGGAACCAAAGACGCCGTTATCCCGGGCAACACGCAGTTCATGTTGGAAGGTGTGGCCGGCCAAAGTGGCATGGTTGGCTTCAATATTTAATTTGAAGTCTCTCATCAAGTCGTACTTGCGCAGGAAGTTGATGGTTGTAGCCGCATCAAAATCATATTGATGTTTGGTGGGTTCCTTGGGTTTGGGCTCGATGTAGAAATCGCCCTGGTAACCCTTGGAGTGGGCATAATCCACAGCCAGGTGCCGCAGGCGCGCCATGTTGTCCAATTCCAGCGCTGAGTTGGTGTTCAGCAGAGTTTCGTAACCCTCACGGCCGCCCCAGAACACGATACCTGAAGAGCCAAGCTTAAGGCAGACATCGATGTTTTGGCGGATCTGGCCAGCAGCGAACACGAAGGCATCTACATTGGGGGATGTTCCAGCCCCATGCATATAGCGGGGGTTAGAGAAGAGGTTGGCTGTGCCCCAAAGGCATTTTTTGCCTATTTGTGCTTGCTTTTTGAGCATGTAATCTGAAATTTCTTCCAGGCGTTGATTGCTTTCCTGCAGAGTATCACCTTCAGGGGCAATATCACGGTCGTGGAAGCAATAATAATCAATGGAAAGTTTGTCCATCAATTCAAAGCAGGCATCCACCTTGCGGTGCGCGATATCAAGGGCTTCGTGGCCGCCGAAATCCTTATCCATTGTGCCAGGGCCGAACATATCCACGCCTGTGGCGCCCAGTGTATGCCAATAAGAGACGGCGAATTTTAAGTACTCGCGCATCTTCCGGCCCAGGATGGGTTCATCCGGGTTGTAATATTGGAAGGCTAACTTGTTTCGGGTTTTTGGCCCTTCGTACTGAACTTT
>CAYVRH010000374.1:0-1533 GCA_964452955.1 uncultured Anaerolineaceae bacterium
GTTAAGGAGTAAAAATGGGCTGTGTTGGTTGAGGGGAAGAGGTTGGATGGAAACATTAACCCTGTTTGGCCAGTTTTGAGCAAAGAAAAGCAGCTTGGCGCACAAGCAGGTGTTGCTGGAACTCCTCGCAAGGAATAAAAAAGGTGTCGTCCTGAGCCTCTTTTGCGACTGTTTGCGTACTCGCGGTGGGAAACACCATAGAGTAATGATCTACTAGATCTGATTTGGGACTAGTAGATGCTTCGGTTCCCTCAGCATGACGAGATTTGAGCGTTACGAACCTCATTTGCGAAGCAATCTGAAGTAACTCTGGCTGGGTGGGTTTGCAACCAAGCCTATTGCGACGCTTGAGAGCAATGACAGTTGCAATGTATAAAACTATTTACCATTCTCAATGCAATGATCGCTCAATCCAAGCCTTGGCAACCTGACAGTGCAAGACGATTAACAAATTTGCTACAGAAACAAAACAATAAAAAATCGCTCCCAGTGTTGAGAGCGATTTTATGAACTTTTTTATCCTATTCTTTAACCTTCTACTTCAACTTGGAAACCACCAAAAGCCATTCGCTTGATGTCAAAAGGTATTGACATGGCTGTCATTCCTTCCATTTGTTTGTCCATTTCTTCGATCACTTTCGCATTGACCTCATCCCGGTGTTCTTTAGACTTAAATACGATGAAAGAAAACCAGACGGACTCCCCAGTCATAGCTCCGGCCATTTCAGGAAAGGAACGTGCTTTGTCACCGCCCATATCTGGCGGAACCGTATCAACTCCACGGCTTTCGTAATATTCTAAAGCACCAAGCTTCATCCAAATATCACGACCTTCTTCAGCCATTTTCTTGTATTCTTCAGTTTTTTCATTTGGCACTATCAATACAAATCCATCTACATACTTTGCCATGGTACTCACCACCTTTCTACGTAAACTTGATTAACCCTGAGTATAGCAATCGGCGATCAGGTTTTTTCCCCACCATCCAAAAATGTATAAAGTTTTTTCAAACCACTGCACTTAACGGTTTACGAAAGAAATGGTAGCTGGGTCCCATGGCAAGACTTGAGGATTTCCGGTGTGTTTGGGATGATGTTTACACTTGACAAGATCTAGAATAATGGGAGATTGCATGAGAGCTATAACTTAGGAGCCAAAGGCTTCTCCAAAGAATTACCTTGGCCATCAAAAATAAGAAATCCAGCATGCTTGAAGGTCCTTAGAATTCAGTCTTCCGGAAAACCGCATTCATTGCATAACTCGGAAGAAAGTACATCACTGGGGAAATTATGATTGGCTGGTATCTTTATGTGTTACCACCTCAACCTCATCCTACTGGAATACCAGATTGACAGCCTTCGACCTCCGGGCTTGGCATACATTAAGGCACTCGGTGTCGCGAGTGTGCTTTGCAATCACAATAACAAGAACGAAAGCCGGAAGGGTTTTGCGAAGGCCGCTCAGACCTCCCCTGTGAGAACATAAACAGCTTAGATTACAAATGCTATGGCATTGACGCTCCTCTAAAAGATG
>CAYVRH010000375.1:0-1529 GCA_964452955.1 uncultured Anaerolineaceae bacterium
ATGATTGGCCAAATGTAATAAACCGTACCTGGGTTGACGTAAGGCGTCATGCTGCCAATGTAAGTCATGTATGGACAGAAGAAGAAGTGCAGCTTCAGATGCGTATCTGGGAAATTCAGATAGAGAAGAAACAAAATAAGTAAACCATCGCCGTGTTTAGTGCGGCTTATGTAAGTTCTCCTCCGCAATTATTACACCTTCGTTCATTGCTCAAAACAAAGGTCATAATCCGATTTTCGACGAATTATCCAGGTCGGCTTTTTGCGTTCGTTAAGATTGAGGTTTGTCTTTTTCTTCAAACCCCAGCGATAAAGAATTAATGCAATAGCGCTGCCCGGTAGTCTCGCGAGGGCCATCCGGAAAGATATGCCCCAGATGCCCACCACAATTGGCGCAAACCACTTCCACCCGGTGCATGAAGTGCGAGTTATCGTCAATAAATCTGACAGCGCCTTCAATTGCCAGGTCAAAGCTCGGCCAACCACAGTGCGACTCAAACTTGCGGTCGCTTTCAAAGAGCTTAGCGCCGCAGTTGGCACAGGTGTAGGTGCCATCAGCATGGTGGTTTAGGTACACGCCGCTAAACGGCTGCTCGGTTGCTTTATTAAACAGAACGGCTTTTTGTTCTCGGCTAAGGTTTGGGTTTTGTTTGGTATCCATGAGAATAGTATACTCAAACCAAAACTTAAGGCACAGTGCTTGCAGAAGCTTCATAAGCTTCCTCGGCAAGGCACAAAATTGGAAAGGGTTATTATGACTGAGACAATTGTTTTGGCTGGGGGCTGCTTCTGGGGTATGGAAGAACTTTTCCGTAAACTCCCTGGCGTTTTGGATACCGAAGCTGGTTATACAGGCGGTAAGAACGAAAACCCAACTTACCAGAACCACCCCGGGCATGCTGAAGCCCTGCAAATCACGTATGATCCTGCCCTAACCGACTTTAACCATCTGCTGGATTTCTTCTTCCGCATGCACAATCCCACCCAATTGAACCGTCAGGGCAATGATATTGGCACCTCCTACCGCTCGGCAATTTTCTATGCCAACGAAGAACAGAAAAAGATTGCTGAAGCCATGATCCAGCGTGTGGAGACAAGCAAGGCCTGGCAGGCGCCAGTGGTCACTACGCTTGAACCGCTTACCAAATTCTGGCCAGCCGAGGATTATCATCAGGATTACCTGCAGAAATTACCTAATGGCTACACCTGCCATTACCTGCGGCCTATGCCTTCTTTCCTGGATTAATGTTCTTATCACGGCTCTTCGTTGAGCCGACTTGCCAAATAGAAACGGGGAGCTCTAGTATATGCACATGCCTATAGACCCAAATCGCAATAAAGGATCACTAGCCGATCAGTGGTTGGATTTTAAGCGCTCGCTGCGCAACACCCCTGAAGCTTTCCGTTTGGTTTGGAAAGCTGGTAAAATGCAGGCCCTAATTGCCTTTGGGCTCACCCCGCTTTCTGCGCTCATTCCGGCTGCTCAAGCTTGGGTGGGTAAACTGATTGTGGATGCCATCGTCTCGGCCG
>CAYVRH010000376.1:0-1514 GCA_964452955.1 uncultured Anaerolineaceae bacterium
AAATTGTGCGCCGACCGCCCGCTAAAATGATATTTTCACCGCTTTCAGGAAGGCGATAATGTTTTTGACCGCCAGGCAGATGCGCGTAATCGTGGTCCTGATGGATAATTTCCACGCTGGGGCTGGCATCCACCAGCGTCCAATGCATGCGCCGCGCGCGATAAATCATCCAGTTATCCCAACCTGCCCGGCCGACGGCGAACTCAGGGATTTGATCGAAAGTGTTTCTTGGGTAGGCAAAGTAATCACTGCCGGTTTTCTTATGCAGCTTGCCTTCCTTTTTCATCCTCTCCCGCAGTTTGGCTTCCCAGCCTTCCGAAAAATCGATTGGCTCGGTCACGGCCAGGTCGTAACGTTGGCCGACCATTAAAAACTTATCCGCCAATCGGCTAACCTTGATGAGTTGTTCAAGAAAATCTGGAAAAAGAATAATATCGGCGTTTAAGTAAGTGAGAAACGGACTGCGGTTGACTCCTCTAGCCAAGCTAAATATGGAAGACACAAGCGGGGTGCCATAGACGCTGCGTGCCACACCGGGCAAGTGTAAAACACCCAGGCGCTGGCAGGCTTCTGCCAGGCCAGTTTCGTCACCAATGACCACAATTTGCACCCGTTCGCCCAACTGCTGCCAACTTTTGATGGCGTTTTCCTGAATCATTGAAATATGCGCGTCTTCAAACGGTTTTGGGGCGGTAAACAGGGTCAGTAGTGGGTCAGAATTCACGCGTCCTCCAACGGGAGCCAGCTCATTTTGGGCATGATTCTACTCAGGATTTTCCTCCAGAGCAGGCCCATCTGCCGTTTAATGTGCACAAATTGTTCCGGCTTAACTTGTGAGCGTGAAGAACCTGGCTGGCTTGGCTTTGCCAGAACTGTCAGGAAGAGTTTGAGCGTTCGTGAACGCGGCAAGCCATGGGCATGGAAACGCACAATTTGGTACCCGGCCTTTTCAAGGCTTTGCCGCAAAGTATGCGGGCTGAAGCAGGTCAGATGGGCAAGCTCGAAGGAATCGTGGGCATACAGGTTGGGCACTTCCACCAGCAGGTAACCGCTGTTGTCAAGCAATTTTTCCCGGATTTCAATCAGCCGCTCAATCGGATCGTTCAGGTGCTCCAGAACATGCATCAGGCTGACCAGTTCGAACCGTTCAGGCTCGCTGGCTTCAAGGGCCTCCAGGCTTTCAAACATGGCGATGCCTTTAGCCGCCGCCACCTCACGGTAAGCCTTACCCAGTTCAACCCCTGAAACTTCTGCCCCCAAATCTTGCCGCAGAGTTTCCAGAAACAGACCTGAAGACGCGCCGATATCCAAGGTGCGTCCAAGCTTGCTGATGCCACTTTCTTTGAGAAATTGGCTGGCATTTTCCGCGCGCAGGCGTTGCTGGCGCAAATCTTTAGGGGTCGGCTGCTCACTCTGTTGATAAACCTGGCGATAGGCCTGCTCGTAAAATTCAGGGGCGCCTGCCTGGCTTTCAGCCGGGTTTTGGAAGACCAGGCCGCATGTTTTACACTCGT
>CAYVRH010000377.1:0-1513 GCA_964452955.1 uncultured Anaerolineaceae bacterium
GATGCCCCTGGCCAGCAGCTGGATGCTCAAACGCTTTGAAAAAGTGGTCTTCCCGGATGAGCTCGGCCCGGCGATGAGTATTACCCCCACTTTGTCGCGGCGCCGATTGATGGCTTCAGCAATCTCAGACACCTGCATTTCGTGGAAGGCTTCAGACACCAAAATAACCTCATCGGCATGCCCAGCCTGGATGGCATCATTCAACGCGCCAACAGAGGGGATGCCCAGTTTGTTCAACCAACTGCCATATTCCTGAAAGGTTTTTACCAGGGTGGGATAGTCCGTCATCGGGGTGATCTTCGAGGGCGTGCCGCGCTGAGGGAAACGCAAAATGAAGGCGTTGCCAACCAGGGCTAAATCGAACCACTTGAGGAAGCCGCTGGAGGGCACCATGTACCCATGGTGATAGTCGCGTACTTCCCCAACGCTATATAGCACCAGGTCTGGACGCTGACGATACTTGAGCAGTTGCACCTTGTCATCTTCGCCGTTTTTCTTGAAGTAGGCAATGGCTTCTTCCAGTGGGAAGGTTTGCCTGGTGAAAGGCACATCCTCTTTTACCAAAGCCAACATTGTCTCTTTCAAGAACTTCAGATCCACTGGTCCAAATTCTGGCAGGCCCTCCACCTGGCAATAATAACCGCCGGAAGAAACGGAGTGATCAATGGTCAAATTTGCGCCGGGGAAACAGCGCTTGAAAGACACCTCCAGCAGGAATGTCAGAGAACGCCGATAGATTCGGGCACCATCCTCAGTCCCCATGCTTAAAGGGGTCACCTGGGCATCCCGTTGAATTGGGAAGGTCAACTCCCGCAAATTCCAATCCACAATGCCCCCAACAATCAACGGTTCCCCTTTTTCCTGGACAAGTTCCAGAAATTTACCCAGGGGAGCACCTCTATTTCCTGTGATTATGCGGCCGTCATCAAGGGTGATTTCGACAGTGGCACGTGGTGTCTTGCTCAAGCTAAATTCATCTGTTTGCATAATGATCCTATTTTGCACCAGCCAAGAGCATGGGAAGAGTGGCAAAATCATCCACGGGGATGGCACCAACCTTATCCTTACTAGGCCTAAAATTACTTAAACTGGGGAATTGTTCCGGGGGCATTCCGGCAGGACGGGCAATATCAATAATGCGTGTTTCGTTCATCGCGCCGGTCGCGCCACCAAATTTATACTGTTCTGCCGTTGCCTTAACATCGCGGATGCGCCAAACGCCTTCCGACGGGTAGCCTTCCTGCCCGGTTACTGTGGCAAGATATGCCCAGGTTTGCGGGTCGCCCTCGCCGAAGGCGGTCAAGGGCGCCATGACGATGACAGCGTTCTTGCCACTGCCAAGTACCTGCTTAATACCACTGGAAAGCGCATCATCAGCAACCGGGCTACCGGGTTTCTCACCTGGGAGCACAATCTTGGGCTGCCAACCTTCTGCCCAAAGGGCCACTTCCCAACCGTTTTTGCTTTCCAGGGCGGCATTGCGGCCGGGTAGTAGCAGCCTTTCACCTGTGCC
>CAYVRH010000378.1:0-1509 GCA_964452955.1 uncultured Anaerolineaceae bacterium
GATACTGTTTCACTTTTCGTTAGATTTAGAAATAGGTATTGATAGAAAGGCTGTCATTGAGCTGACGTTTGAGCAATTGTACCCAAGATTGTGAAGCAGAGAGATCAGAAAAAGCTGGAATAGGATACGTGGTTGGGCTCCATTTGGCAGCAGATCGCTTGACAGGTCTATTAGCCAGATGGGGGCGAGATAATGAAAGAGGAACAAACTGAAAAGCCTTGGATTTGATCAAGTCTTTATGTCTCAAAACGGCTAACATGCATTGAGCGCCGGACATAGACCAGGATAGTCCCCGGCCTCGCATTCTCTGTCTGACGAGTTTGTCAACGTTCGCTTCCATGGCTCCCAAGGAAGAAAAGGAGAAAGGCAGCTTGCGTTTCTCAAGGCTCACGAGACTGTCCTTATGAGCCTCAAGATAGGCATAGGTTTCGGCCTGCCGTTTTCGAAGGGGTGTACCAACTTTGTCAAAGCCTGCCCGTAGCTGTGGCGCAATCTCATCAAAGCCCTTGGCAAAGAGTGTCTTGGAAAGTTCAGAGATGTCCAGCACCGATGCGTAACCGCGATTTAGACTGCGTAAGACGTGGAAGCGATCCAACTGATGCACGGTAGGCAGCCCTAAGAGGTCAAAACTGTTTTGCACCCAGTTGGCACCATCTCCACCTACAACTGCCATCCTGATGCTCTCAAAATTGTAATGACCATAAGCCAAATCCCTCAGATGAACCTGCCAGTCACGTGTTGAGATGCCCAATTGACAGGTTGTAAGCTTGTTTTTACATCGGTAACGGTTAAAACCAATCGCTGTTTTACCGGTATAAAAGGCTCCCACCTTTACTTCAGCCTTCTTCTGTGTTTGCCGCTGCAAGTGAATGTACACCCCGTCTGCTTCACAGTACAAAAATGGGGCAACAACCTTTCCGGGTTCCTGTTCCTCCGCTTCCCACGCTTGAACTTTCCTGCCAACCCGCTGAACCATCCGGCAAAGCGTACTAGGACTGAGTTCTTGTTTGATCGCATAACTTAACAAGCGAGCTGCTTGGCGATAACTGCTTTCCGCTGCCAGACAGGCTCCCATGGCGTCCAGCTTCTGGCTGTTTCGGGCATATGGCCTTATGTCCAACAACAGGTCCAAGGGCGTGAACCGCCTGCCTTTTCCATCCCAATAGATATGCCGCCTAAACTGTATTTCGCCGCTCTCAGTCATCAAGCTGCGCTTTGCAGTTCCCAGACTTTGCCAGCCTTTTGGTCGTCTTGCATGAATCTTTGCATCCAACATCTCAAAGATCAGACCCCCCATCGATACCTGCAGGCTTTGATTCAGACTGGCTAAACCCCCTTCCAAGCCCTCGATTGTCAAACTTTTTTCTACTTCTCTGCTTTCTTCACCTATCTTTATCGTTATAATTATCTGGACAGCTTCGTCTGTCATTTGAGAGTTCCTCCTTTTTGTTTTGCCAAACTCAATTATGGCAGGAACTCTCTCTTTTTTGTCCTTTTTTCTTCATCTAA
>CAYVRH010000379.1:0-1501 GCA_964452955.1 uncultured Anaerolineaceae bacterium
TCTGTTGCTCTCCGCCAGAGAGTGTACCCGCAGGTTGCGTTTCACGTTCCTTCAGGCGTGGGAAGAGCTGATAGACATCCTCGATATCAGCCGCGATAGCAGTTTTATCAGAGCGCGTATACGCGCCAAGAGCGAGATTCTCAGTGACAGTTAAATTTGAAAATACTCGCCTGCCTTCAGGTACCAAGGCGATGCCTTTTTTGACGATAGTGTCCGGGCTTCGGCCCAGCATTTGCTCGTCATTGAAGAGGATTGAACCAGCTTTGGCTTTGACAATGCCCATGATTGTGCGCAGGGTTGTACTTTTCCCCGCGCCATTGGCACCAAGCAGGGTGATAATCTTGCCATCGGCAACTTCGAGTGAGATGCCCTGTAAGGCTTGAATGCCGCCGTAATTTACCTGTAAATTCTCTACTTTAAGCATGGGCTTCTGCTCCCAGATAGGCTTCGATGACTCGGTTGTTATTCTGAATTTCGAGTGGGGACCCTTCAGCGATGATCTCGCCATGATCGATGACGATAATGCGAGGGCAAATGCCCATCACCACCCGCATCTGGTGTTCAATGAGAAATATGGTCAGGTCAAATTGCTTCATCACCGAAGTAATAAAGATCATCAGTTCTTCTGCATCACTGGGGCTCATGCCGGCTGCCGGCTCGTCCAAAAGGAGCAAATGCGGTTTGGTAGCCAGCGCGCGAGCAATTTCAAGCTTGCGTTGTTTTCCATAAGGCAGTGAGGTCGGTTCTGCATGGGCAAACTCAGCCAAACCAAGCGCGTCCAACAATTCCATGCCTTGGTCGTGCATGTCAGCTTCCTCTCGGTTGTACTTTGGCGTGCGAATGACTGCCTCTGCGACATTTGAGGCTAGGTGCATGTGCATGGCCAACATCACGTTGCCTAAAACATCCAGGCCTTTGAAAAGACGGATATTCTGAAAGGTGCGGGCAATTCCCCGGCCCGTAATTTGGTCTGGTTTGATGCCAGAGATGTCTTCTCCATTTAAGAATACTTGACCAGAAGTTGGAGTGTAAATACCGGTAATGACATTGAAAATGGTGGTCTTTCCAGAACCATTTGGCCCGATCAAGGCGCATAATTCCCCACGATCCAAAGTGGCAGAAAAGTCATTGATGGCAGTTAAGCCTCCAAATTTTTTGATGACATGATCAAGCTGTAAGAGCTTCGTCATGATGCCACCTCCTTGGGCTGCCCAGCCTTGCTTTTTGGCTTTTTCAGGAAGCCAAAAAGCGCCTCCCAGGTGAATTCTTTATCGCCCAGCAAACCTCTTCGATAGAAGAGGATAACGATAAGCAATAGAACAGAGAAGATGACCATGCGCATACCCGGTATGCCTGGGATTTCGAGTGACCCGATTTTGATTGGGTCCTCAATGGGGCGCAAGAACTCGAGAAAGAAGGTATACAAGGTGGCTGAGATAATGCTTCCTGTCAGACTGCCCATTCCGCCCATCACCGTTATACCAACGATCTGGTAAGCCAG